>JBCCDR010000001.1:0-26810 GCA_039030675.1 Pseudomonadota bacterium
GGTGGCGGAGGAGGCGGTGGGGGTGGCGGCGGCGGAGGTGGCGGAGGAGGCGCCGCATCCTGCCGGTCGAAATAGAAGTTCAAAGATGCCAGCAAGCTGGTTGCTTTGAAGTTATCGTCATTGTTTGCGCCAAACGCATTCACCGTTGTCGGGAAAATCCGCATGTGACGGAACTGGACACCGAAATCGATCGCCTCAGCAATTTTACGGCGCACACCGGCCATGACTTGAATAGCCGGGCCGCTGGAATTGTCATCAAGCACGTTGCCTGCAACAACCCGCAAATCCCGGTTAGAGATGAAGCCCCAACCAGCGCCAGCGCCAATAAACGGCGTCCAAGCGCTGTCTGACTCAATGTCGACAATACCGTTAATCATTGTCGTGATCGCGCGGCGATTGCCTTGGGCGTTTTGTGTGCCCGTCAGCGGAATGGTCGTCCCACCAACCTCAGCGGAGGTGATTAAATCAGTATCACCTTCACCGCCCTCACCGTCACCCATCATGGGCGGTGCAGGCACAAAGGTACCGAGCGCCATGGAGGCAGTGCCGCCTGGGATTAAGGTGATGTCATCAACGGACTGATTGTAAAAGGATGTTTCAAACTCCACGCGGAATTTACCGTAGTCATAGCCAATGGCAGCGCCTACAGCACCGGCGAGACCGCCGTCCACTTCAAACGAATCAGGGCCGCCATCAGGCCCATAAGTCTCATCGCCAACAATAGATGGGCCGCCGAAAAGTGAGCCGTAAAGCCCATCTTCTTGTGCAACCGCAGGAGATGACAGCGTGGTGCTCCCCAGCAGCGCAGCGAGTGCAATCTTCCGCATGAACCTTCCCTTTTTTACTTCCCTGGTTTTTGAACCATACCAGTCTATGGCTCACAGACATGGCAAACAAGCGACATTTACGCAGCGTTCACCGCTCCTTCGCCTAGTATTGTCTTGGTGTGGCGGCGTCAAATAAAACCGCGCTAATACTGGAAAAAAACACGTTATTATGTTGCTATTAGACCATGTGCCTCCAGCGCAGAGAGGATGGCGCTTATGGCCGTGCGCGCCTCTGTATCGGTTGTGCTGCCACCGGTTGGTGCTGCGATAGCTGATTGCTGAGCGCCAAGAACTTGAATGCCGTCGACTTTAAAATGGCTGGCATTGACCGACCCAATGACCCAACTTCCGGCTGAGTAGCTAACCGTTTTTGCATAGAATTTAAGCCACACAGTCAGCCCATCAAAAGGCGCTAAGAACACCCAGGCTGCGTTGATGCGCATGGCCAGATGATCGTCATAGCCGCTCCAATCGCCTGTTGCGCTGGTCCCCACGATATAGCTGGTCCCATCAACCGGACTGGCCGGCGGGGCCGCACTTGGTACGGCTTCGATGACGGGCTGAACAAAATGATCCAGCAGCGCCAGCGCTTCATTATGGGTGATCTCTTTTTGAGCTTGCGCGGCCTCTAAAAGCGGCAAGAGCAAACGCGGTGTCGATGTCATGGCAGGTCCTTTTAGGCGGGAATGGCCACAGACGCAGCAGCCGGGTCGCCAGGACCGAGCGTGTCGCTGAGCTGTGAAATAGTGATGTCGAGCGTGTAGGGCCCAGCGCCAAAGGCAGCAGAGAGCTCGGCTGGCGACAGTTGGTCACTGGGCGTTGTGACATCGCGGCTTATGCTGTTGGCACCCGACGCATAAGTCACCCTGTAGCCTTCGCTCGTTTCATCGAGGGACGCATCAACGCCATCAAGCCAGCCATAGCCGCTGCGCGAGCGGCGCACCCAGCTGAGCGACAGGCCTGCTGAGGCATCATAAGCCGCTTTGACATGGACAGGCGCGAGGGGTCGGAGCGCACGGCCTTCAAAAACATGCGTTTGCGCAGCGACATCCGTCAGGCTTTGTCCGGGCGGAACAATCTTGTAGGTCACCGACGTTCCCAGGTCGGATACACCGAAGCTGCGCTTGCCTAGGTCACCGCTTTGCAGAAGCGTAAAGGGCTGGCCCGCTGCCGTGCCCATGAGCGTGTTTTCCGTACCGCCCCGGCCGCGCAGCAAGCCGGTGAGGAGGTAAGTGCCCGTTTCGGTTTGGGATGCATTTTCAAACTGGATAAGCTCTGTCCCCACCATAGCGAGGTTTGCGCCATTCAGAATGGCGAGCCAAGGACGGCTGAAGAGCTCCATATCCGCGTGGTCCAGCGCGACTTCGAGCGTTGAGGCCCGGTCAATCAGGCTTGGCATACGGTCGGGCAGACCCGTCACACATATGCCATGAACGCCGGACACCGGCAGCGTGGCAGCCAGCGCATAGTCCACGCCGCCATCCACAGAGATGTACAGCCCCGCAGAGGAAATGCGTCCACCCAGGCGGGCGCAGCTGGCATAGACGGCTGGCGCATTGCCAAACTGCCGGGTGGCCGGCAGCTCAAAAACGCGCGCGGCAAGTGTGGGTGTGCCCACACTTTGCGCATAGGCCGCCTGGCCAGACGTAGCGGGGAAGTTGGAGTAGGCCGCGCTATCCTGCTCAGGCAGCGCCGCAGCACTGATGGTGCGGACCAGGCCTTCCTCAACCACCTGGTCAATCTGAAAGGAGAGCGGCATGGGCAAATCGCCGCTGATGGAAATGACATCGCCAGGCTCTAGGCGCGCACCAGGCAGGCCAATACGAAACTGGATGGAGGCGCGTTGGTGGCGCGTGCGCGTGAGCATCTTGGTGACCAAAGCGCGGGCATCACCGGTCTCAAGCACCAACGCGCTGTTGAGGCGCTGGGCCGAAAGCGTGCCAGACACCCCAGCGCTTTGCGCGCGCTGCAGGCCATCTTGGTAATCACTGGCCGGGTCTGCATAGCCCAGGCCCATTTCTTCAGGCACATCGGCCGCATGGTCATAGTCCATGGAGAAGTGCTCGGCCGGCCCGCTCGACACCTCGACGCCAAGGGACCCCGTATCAAAGCTCGCCACCGCACTCGCTGAGGGCGGCGAAACAATGGCGCCGGCTGATGTAGCCAGCACCTTCAAGTCAAACACATCAAGCAGCTCATTCAGGCCATCGCGCAAGCTTTGGCCGCCGCTGACGCTATAACCTGTCACGGTGTCAGCGCTGCCTTGCGCCGTTGCAGGCAGCCCGGCTCTTTCAAGCAAGTCTGCAGCCACTGTTGTACAGGCGGGGCTGCTGTCCGAAGCAGCGTGCGTGAAAACTTCAAAGCTGAGATTTGGAATGCGGTTGCCAAATTCGGCAAGTTCCAGGCTTTCAAACACACAATAGGCTGTGCCCCGGAAGGCTGGCGTTTGACCGAGCCCAATATCCCCTTCCAAGAGCGTATCAGGCGCCTGGTCCTCATCGCCGAGATAGGCGCGCATGGTGCCGCCCACTGCCAAGGAGCCGCCCACATCGCGAATCAATTTGCCATCCGCCCACACGCGGCCCACGTCATGGATGGGCCCAGCGCACAGCCCCACGGCGAAAGATGCGCTATAGCTGTAGGTCACATTGGTGACCGATGGACCGCCTTTGCCGCCCTGGCTTTCCTCTTCGCGTTTTTCGACGAGACCTGTGGACCAGAGCACGTTGCCAGCATAGCGCCCTGCCCCATAGACAAGCGGGATAGGCCGTCCAAAGGCAGCCGATTGCACGGACAAATCATCCTTGCGCGGGCCCTCCACGCGGCGATTGCCGATGCCAAAGACTTGGCTGTCTATGGTGCGCCCCGCAATGGCGCCAAGCATGCCGCCAAAAGGCCCGGCGACTGCCGTGCCGACAGCGCTCAAAACAAGAGTTGCCATGCTGCTGCTATCCTAGGTGTTGGGGGAAGGCGTAAATGTGGCTCAGATGGCCTGGCCACGGCGCGCGCCAGCCATGCTCAATGACCTTGCGCGCTGGGGCATAGGCATGAATAAGCCCAGCGCCTGTGAAGAGGCCCACGTGCTGCGGGCCGGCGCCAAAATCAAAAACGCCGATACGGCCGGGGGCAACCTGTGTACGCAGGGCCATGGCATTGGCGGCCACGTACTGCTGAAAATCGGCCTGGTTTGGCTGGCGCGAATAGGCGCGTTGGTCAGCCATGGTAATACCGGCGGCTTGAGCGGCAACCACAATCAGCCCCAGGCAATCTAGGCCTCGGCCTGGCGTACGCCCTTGATGGCGGAAACGCGTTCCCAAACAAGACCGCGCCGCCGCAATCATCGTATCAGCGTTAGGCAAGGCCGGGATAAGCCAGCAGAGAATCAACGCCGGGAATATGCGGCTCGCCGCGATAATTCTCAGCATTGTTAAAGCGCGCGCTGCATGTCTCCAGCCGCCGGTCACACCCAGCCGTTAGCCGCACAGGCATGGGCAAAGTGATGGGCACAGCAGGGGCATCGGCCAGCGTGATGGTCGTGCCCGTATGGGCGAGAATGACGGTGTCTAGCCCAACCAATGGCCCGCCCATCCAGCGCAGCGTCCCAAAGCGAAAGGTGTCATCGCTTTGACTTCCGTCTGACAGCGTGAATTGAAGCGGGCTGGTTTGCGCGACCACCTCCATGCGGTGCGTATGCAGGCTTAAGTCGACGCGGCAGCGGGCATCGCCGAGCTTGGCCCGGCAATCCGGCGTGTATTGCTCGCACGCGCGCTCTTGCAGGCGATGCTTAAGGCCCCGCAGCTCGGCTTGAAAAGAGGTATCCCGGCGCGTCACCCGCCCAATCATACCGACCGCTAGAGGCTGTGTGCCCATGCTGAGGTCAGCCCAATTCACTCGGAAAATGCTCAGCCGGGCATTATCATAGCGACCGATGGCAAGGTCATCTTGCGTGAGCGCATCGCTGGTGAATGCGCCGCTGATATCCAGATTGTCCACCGCCGCCGTTGCGGTGCGTTCAATGGAGGAAACATCAAAACCAGGGGCAGGCTGATAGAGCAAGCCGCCTAGCATCAGAGGCGTGTCATGCTGGGTAAAGCCAAGCGACACACCGTCGACCCGGTCGAGCCGCCAGCACAGCGCCAAGGTGGTGTTGACCTCAGCATAATGCGCGTCAAGCGCAGGTGAGAGCGTTTGCATCTGAGTGCTTAAATCCGGTCGTCAGGGATTTCGATGAGCGCGATGGCAGGGATTTCGCCGGCTTCAAAGCGGGCGAGGGACACATCAAGGCTATCGCTTTCAAAGCGCACGGGGACATCGAATTGAAAGCCAGCGGTGATGGCCGCTCCAGCGGCCGGCGCGGTATCAAACAACACAACGCCCGTCGCGCCATTCACGCTCCATCCGCTGGTTTGCTCGACACCGTTCACAGCGATTTTCACAGTGGAGACAATGGGCCGCGTGATGCGCCGGGCGCCTGAAGCCTCATACTGCTTTGTCAGTTTGAATTCAGCGGTTTGGCCGTCTCCAGTGCCAAGCGCTTCATCCGTGGCCGTGACCGCGCTGCCGTCTGCTGCCGTGCTGTTGTCAAAACAATCACGGAAGCGGAAGCCGTGGGCAGCGCCTTTGCGGGCATGGAAAAAGCTGATGAGGGCCTTGACGTCAGCGATGGAGCGCAGCCCCGCGCCCACTTCAAACGCCATTTTCGGATAGGCCCACAGGCTGTTGCGCTGTTCAGCGCCAGAGGCTGTGGTGGTCACTTGGGTCGAATAGACCGGTCGGGTAACGGCGCCGTAGCTAATATCAAGGGGGAAGACAACGTCGTGAAACGCCATGGGGTCTGCATCTCCTAATTGGAAAGTGGTGTAGCCATCACGCTGGATTTGCGGGCTGGCCCAGAGGAACACCTCGGTATAGCCGCGCGCCAAGCCGTCTTGCGCAGCGCGGTCGATGGACTGCCAAAGGTCGGTGTCCGTGGGCGAGAGAACAAACCCAGAGAAATAGTGGGAATCAGCAGGGCCATAGCCAAGATTTTGCACCACGGCGCTCAGGGCTGCCGCGCGCTGCGCCCATTCCCCGTGGGTCACGAAATCATAGTCTTCCACTTGGAATACGTCATAAGCGGGATAAGCCCAGGCGGCCGGCATATTCACATGCGCCATCAGCGGCGCACTGCCCGAAAGCACTTGCGGCGTGAAGAATAGCAGCATCTGCTGCGCGGCCGGGAACTGCGCAGAAACCGCATCGCGCAGGGCTAAAGTGGCCGTGCCCAGCTTTTCTTCCAGCCAGTCTAGATAGACCTGTTGGGCCGCATCAGGTGTTTCTAAAACACTTTGATGGCGCGTTGGGACGGGCAAGCTTGTCTCCGCCGTAAACGCCGCCATGGTCGCATCATCATAAAAGCACGGCTCTCCGCCCCCGCTGATTTGATACCACCACCACGGCTCGCCGCATTGAAAGTCAAAGGGTGCGCTCGCGTCTTGCGCGATTTGGCAGAACGCGATGGCGACCTCCTGCAAATACGTCATGGCCGCGCTGTTGCAGGGCGACAGCAGGCTGGAAGGTGGCACCCAGCCTGTTTGCGCTGCGCTGCTATCATGGGCGCGCTGCTTCCAAGCGGCGGGGCAATTGGCATCAAACAGCTCAAAAGACAGAGACAAAATAAGCCGCATTTTGCGCAAAGCAGCGGCCTCACACAGGGCTTTGTGCCAGGCTTTTGTGGGCGCATTAAGTCTGTCGCTGACCGCCAGATTTGGCAGATAGAGACTTTCTGACGCGTCCCACGCCAAGGTGGGATAATGGCTCATGCCCACATAGTGATTAAGCCAATCACGATAGCCCAGCGCTTCTAAATTGCCCACAATGCGCTCAGGCACTTGGTTGAACTGGTCATCATAAGCCGTCGCAGCACGCATCGCATGCGGCGGTACCACCGTATCTCCGATTGACAGAACACTGCCAGAGCCGCTGGCCTTAATCTGGGTGATCTCCACCCAAGCGTCGACGGGCGCGCTCAGCGGGCCTGTGGTCGTACCGTCATAGGCCTGCGGCACCAGCGAGATGAAGGCCCGGTCGATATCACCCGGCGGCACATCTTCAGGCGCATCCTCCAGATTGTAGCCTGCCTGGATGGCGTTGAAATCAAGCGTGATGATGGCATCGTCGGGCGCGCCGGTTGCATAGTTCCAAAGCCTGACAAACCACGAACGTGCCACGCCGTTTTCATCACGGCCTTCTAAGGTAAGTGTCGGACCATTGAGCACGTCCAAGGTGCGAATGCCCGACGACCGCCAACGGAAGGTGAGCTGGCAATTGGCATAGTCTGTCTTGGTTTCATAGCGCAGCAGCGGGTGGTCGAGCGTATCTTCGCTGTCCCAAATAAGACCCGCCAAGTCTTCATAGCGTTGAAAACTCAGGTCAACGCGCAAAGCATCGGGCGCGGTATTGACCACGCTGGCCATCATGGGCCGCGGGAAGTTGACGGTCCAATAGCGCGGGTCAAAGCGTTTGACCACGCTGCGGCGCAAGGCGGCATCGCCCTGGGCAAGATAATACATTGAAAGAAGCGTGTCCTAGAAGAGCAACTAGCCGTTGCGCTGCGCCCGGGCGACCGCGCGGCTGACTTGGCTGGCTATCTGGCTGGCAGATGCCCGCATGGCAGGCTCAGAGCCGCCGCCATGCATGTTAATGGTTATGTTCAGCGGTGCGCCTGCTTGCGTTTGGCTTTGCGGCACAATCTGGCCAGGCATCTGCGGCACAAACAACTCAGGGCCGCTCTCGCCAATCAAATAGGGCCGCCCTGCGCTCACGGGCCCACCTTGCGCACGCGGGGCAAAGGAGGTGAGCACGCCTTGCAGGAAACCACCAAACAACCCTCCACCGCTGGACCCGCCGAAGATACTATCGAGCCCAGCAGAGATGGCTTGGTTATAAATATCGTCCAGCGCGCTGACAGCGACGCTCTTCAAGTCATTGAAAGAGAATTTGCCAGTGCGCGCAAAGCGTTCAAAAGCCGAACCCATTTTGTCGGCAAGCTGGTCTGTCCCGCTTGCGAGAATGGCGTTGAACTGCGCCGCATCTTTGCCCACGGAGGCGAGAGAGGCGCCTACTGTCTTAACGCCGGTATCAAGCTTATGAACAGCACCGGTCGCCTGCTCTGCCTCCGTGCGAACGGAAGACAGACCAGCTTCATCATCGAAGCGTTCCACGATGTTTCCTAATGTCTAAGAGAGAGTCGGATTAAAAGCGCAGCAGGCCGCGGTTGCCGCCGAGATAGGTGAGGACGCGGCCCGTCACAAACACAGCGCACAACACCACAAGCAGTTCAACGCGCAGCTCCACCGTGATACCTTGCGTATAATACACAATATAGCCGAGCAGGCCGAACACACTGAGCAGCTGCAGCGTCAGCCCAAAGAGCTTGAGGCTGTGGTTCTGCTTTTTCTTGCCGCCGGCCTTGTCGGGGTCGAGACCGCGTTTGCGCATCTCGACGCGTTCGCGCAGGCTGGGGCGCTCACTTTTGTTTGCCATGTCTTTGTATGTGCGTGCCCGTTAGCGCAGTTCAAGAGTCAGGAAAGCGGCGCAATAGCGCAGCCAGGTCATCAGGGGTGCAAGCGCTGCTTTGCTGCGGGTCGCTAGAAGCGGCCACGAGCTCATTGGGCGTTGCAGCCCAGAAGTCGCTTGGGCGCCAGCCTAGCCGTTGCGCAGCAAAGGCTTGCAATTGCACAAAACCAATGAAGCGCTCAGCTGTCACCCGACGTGCCTGTCATAATCGTTTTGAGCAGCTGCTGCATGGGCACAGCGGCCACGCTCACGCCGGCGTCCAGTATCTGCGCAGCGAAATCGTCTTTCGCCACATCATGGCCGCCTGCAACGGCGCAAGCGTGAAGCAACGAGACAATGTCGCCAATCAAAATCTGACCGCTGCCTGCCCGCTCCACGAGCGCGATAAGCGAGCCTGTGCTTTGCTCGGCCATGGCCAGCGCCTCAAAGCTGGGGCGCAGCTTATACTGCGTGCTGCCAAGGGTGAGCAGCACTTCCCCGCGATGCGGATTGGCAAACACGGCGCTAGGCGCTGACAAAGCTGATGGCCCCTGCGCTTTCTAAAGACACAGCATAGGTCCGCGCATCATTATGGTCGCCGGTGAATTCCACGCTGGTGACATAGAATGAGCCTTCAAAGCGCGCGCCATCCTCAAACGTGACTTGGCAATCTGCCGCAGCGCCTGTGAGCAGCTTGGTTTGAACATTGGTCTCCGCAGCAGAGCCGGTGAAAATACCGGTCCCGCGCAGGGACACGGATTTAACGCCGGCGCCAGGCAAAATCTCCCGCCAACCGCCAGAGCCTTTGTGGGTGATATCCACCGCTTCGCTGTTGAGCGTGAGCTGATTGGTGCGCAGCCCTGCAACGGTTTGGTAGGTAGCCGGGGAGCCGTCGTCGCTGACCTTTAAGAGAAAGGCGCGGCCTGATTGTGCAGTCATGTCAAAAGTCTCCAATGTGATGCTAAGCGGGAACAGCCAAGGCGGTGGGGTGCATGAGCGCGCGAAACCTCAGCACGCCGAGACGCGCGCGGCGGCGGCGCTCTATAAGGAAGCGCTCCTCCTCACAGAAAAACACCGCCAGATGATGGTCCGTCAAAGCAAGCTGGTCACTGCTGAGGTAGGTGCGGACAAGGCGGTGCAGGTCTTTGAGCGGGGCAAAACTCTCCGCATCCGACCAGGTGTTGAGCAGCAGGGTATGCTCTTCCCCGCGAAAGGTCTGGGTTGACCAATCGCGCACCCGCTCATCTCCAAGCGTGATATAGGGATAACCACTCTTGGCAGGCGCAGTCTCGAAGACACCGCTTACGGCGCTTGTAATGTCGCTTTGGGCGAGCAGCTGCGCGCGCGCAGCCGCCCGCAAATCGCTGGCAGGATGAAGCATGGGATGTCCTTGTTAGAGCTCTGCTTTGCAGGTGAGCTGCAGATATTGGCAGCGCGTGTCTGCGGGCGTGATGGCGTCGATACGGTAGCGGGTATCGCGCCAAATCAGCCAATGGTCACGGCTGAGGTCATTGCGGTAGCGCACCGTCACCATCAGCGTGATGGTCGACACACGCTGGCCGGTCTCTTCAGAGGTGGACGCGCCTGACAGCTCAATGGCCGCCCACGTATCAATGCGTTGAACTGCGCCTTGACTAAGGCCGCCTTGCGCGTCCTGAGCGGCTGGAACATTCGCTTCAAAAGCAACCCGGTGATTGAGCGCGCCGATGTCGATGGGGCGGCTCATATGCGCACCTCCTTATAGGGTTGCCACAGCGCCGTCACCGCGCCTGGCAAAGGGTCAATGCCTGGCGATGAGCGTGTCTCATATTGATGGGCGATGAGCCGGAGCATGCCTAAGCGAAGCGCCTCGGGCACGCCGTTCCAATCTGCGCCTAGGCCGATACGGTATTCCACCGTCACACGGGCGCCCACCGTTACCGTTGGCAGCTCCACGAAAGAACGACCCAGATGCTCGCCCGTTTCCAGGCTGGTGGCATCAAGGCCAATCTCATCCGTGCCCGATTGCCAACTGGCTGACAGAAGCGTGACCAGCGGCCGGCCCTTCAGATAGAAATGCAGTCCCTGCTGCACCGCTTTGAGCTTTACATCGCGCTGGATAAGCGCTTGGCCAGTATAGGTTTCGCAAGCCTCACGTGCGCTGCCGATGAGGCTAGCAACCAGCGGGGCATCCTCGCTTTGTTCAAGCTTTAAATACGCTGCCGCTTCGGTCTGGCTGATGGGCTCAGAGGACGGCGGGGCTACGATGGAGAAATCACTCATCAGCGCTCTCCCACACGGATAACGATGTCGCGCTCATCAATATCGCCGCTTGCAAGCGTGATTTCATTGGCCAGGCGATAGACGTGGCCAGCAATACCGCCGCTCACGCGCAAGCGTGTAACGTTGCCGCTGATATCGCTGCCCTCTATCACCAGGCCGTCTTGCTCTTGCGGTTCCAAACGCCAGCGCGAGGCGACAACACTGTCCGTCACCAAATAATGCGCTGTCCAATCGATGGTGTAGGCCAGCGTAGCGGCTGGGTCTTTGAGATAGACGGTCATTGGCTAGGCCGTTGCAGCGAAGGTGATGGACCAGGCGAGAAAATGCACCACATCGCCGCTGACCACCGGCACGGCGGGGATGGGCGCGGCAAACAATACTCGCTGATTGGTGTCATCCAGCAGCGCGATGGCGGCGGCGGTACCGCTCTTATCAATGGTCGTGACTTTTGCGCCCACGGAAAGTTTGCGCCCAGTCAGGGCCGCCTCCAGCGTGAAATCAGACGGGCCGACGCTTGAACTGGCAAGCCGCACGTCGCTTGCCGTATCGGAAAACTGTGTAGGCAAGGCGGAAAGCGCAACCATGGTTTGCGCATTGGCGGACAGCAGCGTGAGCGCACTGTCCATCACATCCGGATGAACGGTGGTAGACATGTTGAATCCCTTTGCGGTGAAAAAATCAGCGATGTGTTATTGCGCGACGGGCTTGGCCGGCGCTTTGCGCGCATGGGGCTCGACCTTGCGCGGCGGTGTGTTGGGGTGCGCAAGGAAGGGGCTGGCAGACACAGCCACATCAAAGCCTTGAAAACCAAAGGCGAAGAAGTCTTCCAGCGGCGGTGATGACACGTCGGCCGCAAACTGCGCCCCGGGGTCGTTGGGGAGCAGCCCAGCAAACTGGCCGGTGGTGTTTGAACGAGCGCTTTGCGCCTGCAGCTGCGCATCGCTCAGCAGCACATCATGCACAGCCAGATAATCAATGTGCATCGGTGCCAGCGGGCTTTTGAACGTCACCTTTTCAACCGTTTGAACGGTGCCGGAGGTATCCGTTACAACAGTGTTGCCATTCCAAGAGGCTGCAAAATCATCATCGGCAAACCGGAGCGCGAGGACGACACGGCCATCGGCAAACTCGGCATTGGGCGTATCAGCCAGCAGCGATTGCACATCGCCATTGCTTGCGTCGCGGAATTGGGCCGTCAGCGTATTGATAACGCGCGCTTCGATGCGGCAGCTTTCATCGCCATTTTGCAGCTGCAGGATGACGCCGTTTTCCGGGACCGGCATATCGAGCCCGACAACAAAGCTGCCTTGGGTGATGTGCGTCTCTCCCCAGGGCGAGACGGCATTGTTCAGACCGCCAGTGACAGTGCAGTGCTGATACTCGATATTGCCGCTGCTTTCGGTGCGGAAGGCCAGGTCCAACGCCGTAACCGTGCAGCCGGCAAGCCAGGCTTTGGCGGTGGAAGCGGCATGCACCGCCGCCCAGGCTTGGACCGGATCAACACGGTTAGTGACGCTGCTGCCCAGCATGGTGAGCTGGGAGGTTTGCACGTTGTTGACAACCGAGCCGATGGGCGAACTGCCGGAATAGGTGCCGGCAATATCCAGCGCAATCACATCCTGATGCACCGTGTGCGCATTTACCGACGTAACGCCCTCCCCGCCATTTTCATGCCCGCTGCAGCGATAGGTGAGCATATGCGCGCCTTTGCCCGTCTGGGCATGCAGGCCAAAACCGTCTTTGTAGCTGGCGCTGGCGTCGCAATCGCGGAAGTAAACGATGCCCTCGCCCACACCGCCAATCTCCGTGCCATTCACGCTGGCGCCGGAATATCCCGCATAGCGGAACGTGCAGTTGTCGGCCGCGATGGAGCGGTCCGCATTGGCTGTGAGTTTGATGCAGCCCGTCGGCCCGCCTTCAAAATCCAGGCCTTCGAAATAAGCGTCTTGAGCCCAGCTGGCGCACTCCGCAATCTTTGCATAGCGGGACACAAACGTATTGTCCCAGGTCGGCTGCGCGCCATCGCTGCGGTGGATGTAGACTGTGCCGCCGGTCCCAATCCAAGTGCCCGGCGTTGCTTCGCAGGTGGCCAGGTCAGCGGCCTCTGACAGCTCGGTATAGAGGCCATCACTGGTCAGCTGTAGGCGGTCAAACACCCGCTCGCCATTGCCGTGCCCACCGCTATAGGTGTTGCCCGCATGCAGGCTGTATGTGCCCGGCGTGCTGGCGAAGATGCGTGCCCGGCCGTTTTGCGCTATGAAACCGGCGGGCTGGGTCGGCTGGGCAGCGATGTCTCCATTGATGCTTTCGCGCCGGGAATAATCGCCGGCTTCAATATAGACGCGGTAGGCTTGGCCAGTGGCATTGCCCAGCACCACACAGGCGGCAATGTCGCGCTTGGCTGTGGCAGCAGTCAGGCCGTCTCCATCGTTATTGGCCATGGCGCTATTGGCGTAGAGGGCAGGCCCGGTGAAGATGGCCGGGTCCACCACATCGCGGGGCGTGAGGGTAATCGTTGGGGCATCGACTTTGCCGGAGAGCCCCAACGGGTAGCGTGCTTCATCCCACGGAAAGGCTTGTGGCAGGGCGACATCATCGCTGATACCCCAGAGCGCATCGCCCAATGCATCGGCAGCACGGCTTGCGCCGAGAATGAAGCTGGAGGGCTGCGCCAAGCTGGTTATGTTAGCGCCCAGGACCACAACGCTCTGGCCCGCTTGCGTGCTATCCGGCCCGACCTCAAGAGCAAAACTGCTGGACTGATTGGGCGTGAACAGCCCGCTTAACAGAAAAGCGCCGTCAGCCAAGGCGTCAACGGACAGCGCGGAGAAGGACCCGCCATCGAGCTGAGACGCTGTCGGCACACTGCCCACCTGCCCGCGCAAGACGGAAGAGGACGTCCCGCGAAAGGCGACACAAACGCGTCCGCTCGACCCGGCCGCGTAGAGAATGGAAAACGCATAGGCCTGGCTGGCTGTCAGCGAAATACCGCTTTGCTGGACGGCGCTGTCCGCACTGCCGCCGCTGGCAATTTGGGCCTGCGTGAAAGCGCCCCATAATGAAGGGCTTACCGTGCTGCGCGTAGCGCCAGACGTGAGCGTCCATGAGGCCGCGCTTGCGTCTGCTGGGTCAGCCACATACTGCGTGGCCGCTGGCTCCAAGAGGAGGCCTTTGCCAGGCTCAAAGCGCGGCTCATCTGCGCTGGCGACTTGGATCTGCCCAGCGGCAGTCACATAAGTCGCGGCGCTGGCGCGCGCAAAGCTTTGGCCAGGCGGCAGCGTTGCGGCGTAGCTGCGTTCAAAAAGAGCGGTCATAAAACAGAACTGCGTTGCAGGATGCGAGAAAAGAAAAGGCGCGGAAGCATGGGCTCCCGCGCCTTTAAAGAGAGCAAGGAGGTGTGCTCTAGGTGGCTGAGAACTTCAGCAGTTTCAGCGCGTTGGAATCGACCACAGCCCCACTGACACGCCGGGTGGCATAGAAATGCACGAACGGCTTGTTGGAGTATGGGTCGCGCAAGATGCGGGTGGATTGGCGGTCGGCAATCAAATAGCCACGCTTGAAGTTACCAAACACAACCGAGGTGCTGCCGCTGGAGATGGCTTCCATGTCTTCAGCCTCAATCACCGGATAGCCAAGCAGGGTGGCTGGCATTTGGTCTGCCAGACCCGGCCGCCAGAGATAGGCGCCGTCGCTGTCTTTAAACTTGCGGATTTGCGATAGCGTTTGCGTGTTCATCATGAACACTGCGTTTTGCCGATAGGCGGGGCGCAGGGCATGCACCAGTTCCACCAGGACGTCAGCAGGGTCGGACGATGGGAACGCACCCGCGCTGCCGGTCACCACAGTTTGCAAGGTGCCGAACGGGCGCGTGTCATCAGCTGCGTTGGATGTCGCATAATCCAGGAAGCCCTTGGGCTTAGAGGTGCCATTGCCAGAAACAAAAGCAGCGCCTTCTTGGACAGCAAACTCTTGCGCCAGCTCCTGCGTGAGCCAGGCTTCCACGTCAAAACGCGCATCATCCAGCATGGCTTGTGAGGCCGCTGGGTTGGCGTAAATCTCGCCATAAGGCAGTGCGATTTCTTGGAACGTAGGCGTGTCGGTCGTCGACCGGGCCGCGGTTTCGCCGACCCAGCCAGAGGCCGGTTGGCCCAGCGTGATGAGTTTTTTGTAGTTAGCAGAGCCAACACGGACCACATTCGCCACAGAGCGCACAGGCGATAAATCCGCAAGCACGGTATCGACGCTTTGGTCAATCTCGTCCGGCACGGCTGAGCCGCCGTCGCTGTCGGTCGTGATGTTCAGCGATTTCAGGTCCAGGCCCTTGCGCATGAAGCCGTCCACAAAGTCAGTGTCTTGGCGCGTCGTTGCCGCGGTCTCAAGCTGCGGGCGCTGGGATTTGGCCGAGAGTTGGTCGACCCGGGTTTGCAGCGCGCTGACATGCGCATTCAGCCGGTCGACTTTTTCATGGGCCAGCGGGTCATCACCAGCGGCGGAATGTTCAGATTTAAAGGTTTCAAAAGCAGACTGCAGGTCATCGACAGCTGCTTTGATTTCAAGCGCACTTGGCGCGGAGGGGTGAACCATTACGGGGTCCTTTCAGTGAGGGTCAAAGTGTCCGTGCAGCTGCGCAGGGCGCTCATGAGACCAGACCAGTCCTCTGGGCCGTCCTCTTCAGCGTCCAGCGCCTTGAACCCCGCTGTGGCAAGCATCGCCGCTTGTTTGCGAGAGAAGCCGCCCACATCCCGCAGGAAGACTTCATATTCACGGATGGTGGTGGGCAACGTTTTAGCCTGCATCAAGCGGGCCAAAGGCTGCATAGGGAAGGTCACGAAGGACACTTCCCATAAATCAACTTGGGTCAGCCGCCGTGCTTTGACCGCTGGGTCAGCGCGCGAGGAGACGACTTTATAGCCAATGGAGAGCGCATCCAGCGCGCCCGCCTGCACCAGCAAATGCAGCGCTTTGGCGCGCTCGATCTCCAGCAGTAAGCGCCCTTCCACATAAAGGCCGCGGCGGTCCTCGCGCAGCTTAGTAAGCACGCCAATGGGCTCGCGTGGGTCATGCTGCCAGAGCAACCGGACATCACCGGGCGGGCGATCGCGAAGCGTGTGTGCAAAAGCGCCAGGCTCGACAATGTCACCGCCAGTGTCCTTGATGGAGAAGACGCTGGCATAGCCAGAGAATTCACCATCGGCATTGATCTGCGTCTTGGTCCGCGGACCAGGCAGGTCGCGCGATTGGAGAGCAACCGCCATAAAGGGCTCCTATTTAAAGAATGAGCTCAGCCGCGGGGGCCAAGCACGTCGGTGTAGAACGCGGCCCCAAGGGCCAGAATTGTTAAGAGCAGCGTCGTCATCCAGCGCACAGCGGTGCGCCGTGCGGTCTGGTTGACATCGCGCCAGCTAATCAGCAATTGGCGCAAATCTGAAATGTCTTTGGCCGCATGCAGGTCCGACAAACCCAGATGCTGCAAAGCGCGCTGGGCGCCCAGCTCGCAGGCTTCTTCCACCAAAGCGCGGACTGTGAGCGGGTCCGCCCCTTGGTCCATGGCTTGGGCAACCAAAGCAGCGAGCGTGTCAGTACGGTCCATATGATCAGGCATAAAAAAAGCCCCGCACAAGGCAGGGCTCTCAGTGTTGGGGTCTAGCGGAGAAAAAGGCTAGACAGCGTAAATAATCGCCAGGTCTGTTACCGTTTCGCTTGGCTCGACCAGATTGTAGAGAAAGGAGTCGCCTTCATCTGGGTCGGACGGAATGGGCTCAGCTGGCAAAATGATGTCATTGTCGGCAGGTACACCGCTTGCGATTGTATCATCGGTTTGCGGCACCAGGTCTAGCGCTGGCCCTTCGGCCTGCGCATAGCCAGCGAGCAAGCCGAAGCTGAAGAAAATTGCACATCCCGCTAAAAGAACTTTGCGAGCAGTCATGCTTTACCTCTTTCACACATACTTGTTGCATGTGAGACGCAGCAAAGCGCATGCCAGCCCTGATTAATTCATATTTTTCAAATGCTTAGATGAATTCCACCAACTGTTTATGGTTAATGTCTTTAGAATGTGTTGGCTTTTTCGGCGCGCCCGTTTGAATTTGGAACAGCTGTTTGCGCAGGCGGAAGATTCAGCAAGGTGCGTTTTTCTGCGTCACTTAAAAAGTCTGCGCTGGCAATACGGCGCCAATGGGCGTCGCGGTCTTCTGCGAGCGCTGGGATGGTCATATCATCCAGCTGCAACTCAAAGGTCGGCGCATAGGGCTGCAAGAGCCATTGGTTGAAGGCATCAATGACCTGTTTGAGCAGTGGCAATACCGTCAGGCGCCACAAGGCTTTGTTGGCTTCTTGATAATTGGCATAGGTGTTATCGCCTGGAATGCCCAGCAGCATGGGCGGCACGCCAAGGGCAAGCGCGATGTCGCGGGCAGCGGCCTGCTTCGTAGACTGGAAATCCATGTCAGAGGGCGAGAAGCCCATAGGCTGCCAGCTCAGGCCGCCTTCTAAAATCATTGGCCGGCCGGCATTGGCCTGGCCTTGAAAATTCTCTTCAATCTGAGCGCGCAGCCGGTCGAACTGTTCATCCGTCATGGTCGGCCAGCCGCTTTCAGATTTAAGGACCAGCGCCCCTGACGGGCGCGCGGCATTGTCCAAAAGCGCCTTTGACCAGCCATCCGCCGCCGCGTGCAGCCCCAAAGCGCGGGTGGCTGCTTGCAGGGCCGATTGCCCATAATAGTCATCCAGCGGATTGGGCGTTTTGAGATGCAAAATACGGCTTTTTCCCGTGACCGGGTCGACCGGAAAGTCCGTGGATTGACCGCCTACTTTGTACACATAGCGGTCTGGCCAGCCCGAGCGGCCCGGCTTTATTTCCATACGTTCTGGGCGAAGCGCGTAGAGTTCAAGTGGCCGCTCATCCTCTGGGGCCAGCACCTTCTCAATATAGGCGTTGCCGTGCAAGAGCAGATGGCTAATCACACTTTCGGTAAAAGCCGTCCGGCTGGTGAGCGGGTTTGGGCAGCGCAGGAGACGCAGCAAGGCATCCTCCTGCACCAAATCGCCTTCGTCATAGAGTTTCCAGCCAATGGAGGCGGCGCTTTGAGTCACAAGGCGCACGCAGCGCTGCACGACCGGGTTGCCGCTCAGCGCGTCCTTCGCGCTGGCTGTATAGGACCAGCTGGGCCACCTGTCCCCCAGCTCGCGCCAGACGGCATGGCCGGTAGCCGCGGCCGCACTGGCTTTGCGCTGCGAAGGCGCAGCGTGGCTTGCCGTATTAGGGCTGGATTTTGCCTTAGACCAAAATGGCATGCGGGCATCCTTTGTATATCATCATCATTGTCTCAGCAGTGTGGGCGGAAAGGGCGCGCCCTGCGCGATGCGGAGGGAGCTGAGGGGAGGCCCGCACGCTCAGCGCGCCCTTTCCCTGGAGCGCAGATGCTACGAACGGTCTGCACCATGCGCTCCAGTATTTTATTGCTTTGGCGGCCAGCGATTGAGGCTGCGCACACCCGGCGTTTTGCGCGCGCCCAGCAGCAAGTCTGTGAGCGCCCAGACCAGCGCGTCCATGCGGTCCGGGCTCTTGTTGCTGCCTGGCACAAAGGCCGTCATTTCGTCTTCCAGGTCTGCAAAGCGGCCCACATGGTGGATGCGCCCTTGCTCATAAAGCGCGGCCACCGGCTCAGCGCGGACCCATTTGCCGCGGCTGGCATGGACGCCGCGATAAGGCAGGTGTGAGTCTTTGGCGCGCAGCATGGTCTCGACCAAATCGCCGCCTTGGTTGACCTCAGCGACCAGACGGTCTGCGCCGAACCGGTCGACAGCATTCAGCGCCGCGCAGGCCCAGCGGTCAGGGCTTGCCGCCGATAGGCTGACATCGGCAAGCACATAGCCGTGCCCAGCGCTATCGCACCCAGCGACAATGATGCCGCAGGTGTCAGAGCGCGCATGACTGGTCACCGCGGGGTCCACGGCGACGACGATACGCGTGAGACTTTGCGGCGCCTGGTCTAGGCGGGCCTCGTCAATCAGCGCATGTGTCCACAGCGCGCCTTCTCTGTCTTCCAGCAGCGTGCCTTCAAGTTCCTGCGCGCCGAGCCGCGTGCCAGCGTAGCGATTTTCCATTTCCGCCACAAAAGCGCCGGCCAGATTGCTTGTGTTCGCCCAGGTGCTGCCGCGGGTGACCACAGTGCCCTCCCGCGCCATGAGCGCTTTAAGGAACGGCAGGGGCCGCGGCGTGGTTGTCACCATGGCTTGCGGCGTATCGCCGAGGCGCAGGCCCATCCACATCATATCCCAAAAGGCTTGGGCATGGGAGCATTTCGCCAGCTCATCCACCCAGGCCGCACTGTGCTGCGGTCCGCGCAGCGCTTCTGGCTGCTCAGCAGAAAAAAGATGTCCTGTCGCGCCATTGGGCCAGAGCAAAAGCTGCCGTGAAGGCTCAAAGCGCGGGCGCTCACTGGCCGGCGATATGGCAATCACGCCAGAGGGCCCTTCCACCATCACAGCGCGGGTCTGCGCATAGGTTGCGCCGGCAATGGCAATGCGCGCGTCATCCTCGCGGGCTTTCGCGCGCACCCATTCCGCGCCCATGCGGGTTTTGCCAAAGCCGCGGCCGGCGAGGACCAACCAGCACAGCCAAGGTCCTGGCGGGGGCAGCTGGTCCGGCCGCGCCCAAAACCGCCATTCATGCTCCAGCGCTTCTATATCGCACGGGTGCAGCGCGCTGAGAACTTCGGTGCGCGCATCGGGCGGTAAATCGGCAAGGCGCTCTGCAATGGACCGCGTATCAATGGCCTGCGTCAAGATTGCGGCGTCTCGCCCTTCGCGCGGCGTTTTTCAATGCGCTCAAGGGCGTCCACAAGACGTTGATAGGCATCATCGCGCTTGGCTTGGTCTGCCTCGGGGCAGGCCACATCGGCCATGGCTGTCTTGAGGCTGCCATAGACCTCCGGGCGATGCGACTTGAGAAGAAACATAGCAAGACTGTCCGAATAGCTGGTCACCACGCCGATGGGCTTGCCTTGATAGAACTGCGTGCTCTGCGTGCCTTCAATGGCGCGGCGAATGAGTTCAGCTTCAAGGGCGTCGAGTGCCAGTTGCATGGCCTGCGACCACTGCGCGGCAAAGTCAGCATCATCGCGCTTGGCCGCGTAGATGGCCGTGCGAGACACACCAACATGTTCGCAGCTGAGCGTGACATTCGCGCTTTCAGACAAAGCAGACAAGAAGTCAGCCTTGTGCTGCTTATTTAACCGGGTGGCGCTGGGCATTGTTTTTGGGGGTTCGCTTGTGCTGTGGGCCGATTTGTCGACCTTGAAATAACTTATACGGTACACTGTGACGCTTGTAAAGAAGTATTTTACCTATTTGGTACTTTTTTCGGTCTTTCGGATTTATCTCGCATTTGAATGAAAGTGGATTTGTTAGGCGCCCAGCATTGCGGCATCTTCCTGCCATCGAGTGCAGCCAAAGGCGCTGCGTTTGGGAGGGAACATATCATGCGGACTATTCTTGCTGCGATCATTGGCTTAGCCGGACTCACCATCCCAACCAGTGTTGGCGCCAGTGACATGTCTCTCTTAGAAGCGCAGACCTATACGGAGCAAACCGCCGCACGGCGCAGCGCGCACATGGCCTATAAACAGCGCCTCGCCATGGAAGAGGCCGCCGCAACCAACACAGCAAAAGCAATGGTTGCCATCAGCGTAGCAGTCAGCGCCGCCTGTGAAGGCAGCTGTGTGCTCCTGCCGTAAAAAATTCTTCTCCAAACTTTAAGTTTCTTGCCCCACCTCAGGAGCGCCTTCGGGCGCTCCTCTTTTTTTGTGCTGTAGCCGGCTATAAGCGCCCAGCGCGCAAGCCATAAAAATCAACAAGCCGCTCAAGCCCAAAGCTTAAGATGAGTTTGGCCGAGCGACGCGGCCAGTCGAGGGCAGCTTCGGCATCGGCGATGCTCTGCTCAGCGCAGCACACCCGTATGAGCACGTCCGAAAGCCCAGCGCCGCAATGGTCCATGGCCGCCGCCACACGGTCCTTGGCGCGCAAAGCGCCGGGCGGCAAGTCTGGCTGCAGGGGCGCGCCGCGGCGGCCACGTTCGGGCGGGGTTTCTGACCATGACATGCACACCCGGGGCCCCAGTTGCGCCATCTCCCAATCCTGCCGAAGCCGCTCACCTGCTGCAAATTGCAAATCGCTGATGAGCGGCACACCCTTGCGGTCTTTGCGCGCGCGCAGCCACCACAGCGGCGATTCAGCCCGGTTGACCGTCACCGCCTGTTTGCGTCCTTCAATCTCGCGTGTTTCCTTCACGCGGTCTTGGTGCTGGGCTGCAAAGGCCGTGTTGGCATCAGGCCCTTGCTCAAAGCGAATGCGCTCGACCTTTTTAGTTCCGAGCGGGGTGAGTTTGACATAGCCTGCGTCCAGGACTGCCAGCTCCATCTGGGTAAACTTGTCAATCACAGAGCCGGGGACGGTCATGGCGCCGAGCTTGCCATGGCCACTTTCTTCCAGACGCAGACGCTTGCCTTTGGCCAGGCGCATAAGCACGCGTTTTTCAAAGTCTGTGAGGGACCATTTGTGGCGGCGGTTGTGGGGGGTCAGCATTTTCATTCTCCAGCTAGCACAATTAGAGATTCAATTTTATTGGACAATTAATCTTGTAGGACAGCATTTTTTCACCTATATGGATTTTTATTGAGGAGCTGACATGCAAAACCGGATTCGCGCTTTGCGGAAGGAGCGCGGCTGGACCCTGAGCGACCTGGCCGCCCGCATCACACCTGACCCGCCCACGGCGCAAACCATCGCCCGGCTTGAAACAGGGACCAGAACGCTGTCCTTGCCGTGGCTGGAAAAGATTGCAGCCGCCCTAGAGGTGGACCCGCAAGCACTGCTCACGCTGTCCGACGGCCCTAGCAGTCCTATTTTGGGCTCTGTCGGCCCAGCGGGCATCACCGCAGGCAAAACGCCGCCAGAAATTGACTTATCCGTGCTGGCGAAAGACCCGGTGGCGCTTGACTTCGAAACACCGCGCGGGCGCTTTCAGGCGGGGGATTTGGTGATTTTTGATAAAGCACAGCCCTATAGCGGCGGCATCTTAGATGAGGGATTGGTCCTGAGCGAGGACGGACGCTTGCTGTTCGGCAGCATCTTCCCGGGCGCAGACGATGGGCAGCTGTTAATCGCAACGCCAGCGCCGCATGCCGGCCTGCATGACATTAGTGGCTGCCAATGGAGCGCAAGCGCCGTGTGCGTCATTCGCCGGCTTGGCCAAGACTAGCGCGTCTTTAATCATCCAACCCCGTCAAATTAGCGCATTGACGCTCACGGAAAGCCAGCGCATAGGCGAAGGATATTCCTTCGATTTAAAGGGCCTGGCCACATGCTTAAAGACCGTCCAATCTACGACAGTGACCACACGATGTTTCGCGATTCGGTGCGCAAGTTCTTTGACAAAGAGCTGCACCCTAACGTCGAGCGCTGGGAAGAGCAGGGCAAGGTCGACCGCGACTTTTGGACCAAGTCTGGCGAAGCGGGCCTGCTATGCCCCACTGTGCCGGAAGAGTTTGGGGGCCCAGGGCTGGATTTTCGCTTCAACGCAGTGGTGGCTGAGGAGCTGGCCTATGCAGGCTCATCGGCTGGCTTGACGCTGCAATCCGACATTTGCGCTGATTATCTTGTGGCCTATGGCAGCCCCGAGCAGCAAACCAAGTGGCTGCCGAAGGTCGTCTCAGGCGAAGCTGTGATGGCGATTGCCATGACCGAGCCAGGCGCAGGCTCTGACCTGCAGGGTGTGCGCACCACGGCCAAGCGAGACGGCAACCATTATGTCATCAACGGGCAGAAAACCTACATCACCAACGGCCAGCATGCCGACCTTATCATCGTGGTGGCAAAGACAGACCCGGACAGAGGCGCAAAGGGCACGTCGCTGATTCTGGTGGAAGCTGACCGGGAAGGCTTCGAACGCGGTCGCAACCTCGATAAAATCGGCCAGCATACGGCCGATACCTCTGAACTGTTTTTCGACAATGTGCGCGTGCCCATCACCAATTGCCTGGGCGAGGAAAACCAAGGCTTTATTTATCTGATGAGCCAGCTGCCCCAGGAACGGCTATCGATTGCTGTCAGCGCTCAAGCGGGCGCGCAGCGCGCTTTTGACATCACGCTTGATTTCGTCAGGGAGCGCAAAGCCTTTGGCAAGACCGTTCTGGACTTTCAAAACACGCGTTTCTTGCTCGCGGACCTGAAAACAAAACTGCAAGTGGGCTGGGCGCAGTTAGACAGCTGCATTGCCAAGCATCTGAAAGGCGAGCTCGACGCCTATGAAGGTGCGTCGGCCAAGCTGTGGCACACAGAGTTGCAGTGGGAGACGCTGGACACATGCCTGCAGCTGCATGGCGGCGCTGGCTATATGAATGAGTATGAAATCGCCAGGCTGTGGCGCGATGCGCGCGTGCAGCGCATTTACGGCGGCACGTCAGAAATCATGAAAGAGTTGATTGGCCGCTCGCTCTAAGACAAGTCTAGAGCGCACCGACTGAGAAAGGGACACGCATGGCACTTCCTGTCACGACAACACTCGCAGCGGTCTTAGGGCTCATGCTGATTTGGCTGAAATTCCGCGCCATTGGACAGCGTGTGAAATCCGAGGCGCCCTTGGGCGAGACGGCGAGCACAAGTCTGCAAGTTGCTGTGCGCACCCACGGGAACTTTAGTGAGAACGCGCCGCTGGCCGTCATTTTGATTGGCCTGCTTGAATTTGGCGGGGCCCCGGCCCTGCTGGTCATGGGCCTTGCGGGCGTGTTTGTGTTTGCGCGGATTATGCATCCCATTGGCATGGGCATGGAAAAAACACCCAATGCCCCGCGCGTTATGGGCGTCATGCTCACCAGCGCTGTTTTTGTGGTCGGCGGGCTCTATGCGCTCTACATGGTCTTGGTATGAGCGACCGGACGATTGATATCAAACCAGCTAGCGCTGAGGATTTAGCGCCCTATGGCACGCTGATTGCCACTGACCAATCGGTCCCAAAGCTGCCCATCACCTTCTATGATGGCGCTGTTGAAGTGCGCGTGCCTGGCACGTTTGAAAGCGAGGGCAAACCCCAATTGACGGTTTGCCGCGTGCAGCCGCGCCCGCTGGTGATTGACTATATGGAGCGCCATCCCCTCCACACGCAAAGCTTTGTGCCGCTGGGCGGCAAGCCCTTTGTGGTGGTGTTTGGCAAACCCTCTGAGGAGATGCCCGGGCCGGATGACTTAGAGGCGTTTGTCTTTGATGGTTCCAGCGGCTTTATGATGAACAAAGACGTCTGGCATGAATTCCCGTTTGCGCTGGAAGACGATACCGATTTGATTGTGCTGCTGAGCGCGCAGACCAATGCCAATCTGCAGCAAGACCCCAACGGCATGGGCGAAGCACAAGGCCCAGACCTGGACAAGCGCAATTATCGCAAACGCGTTGGCGACATAGAGTTGGTCGGCGTTTAATCTGACCAAAGTGCAACAAAGCCCTTTAACGCTTATCGCCCCCAGACGATAAAGCGCTATGCCGTTTTTTCCTTCCCCGCACCGCTATTGTGTCTTTGAAGACAGCCGCACCGCGCCTGATGCGCAGTTTCTTGGCGGCGCGGGCCTGCTACTGGACAATCCAGTGCGGACAATCAAGGCCGAAGTGCTTGACGCGGTGGTGCCTGCTTTGGGCGCCCTTCAAAGCGCGGCTGAGGACGGACTTTATGCCGCAGGCTATGTTGCCTATGAGGCAGCGGCTGCCTTTGGCGCGGAGTTTGCGGTGCACGCGAACGACCCTGCACTGCCGCTTCTGGAATTTGATATCTTTGAGGATGCGACGCCCTTAAGTGCGCGCGGCCTTGAGGCGTTTTGGCGGTCAAAAACACTCACGCGGCCCAGCGGCGCGCTGGAGCGGAAAAAGCCCGCCCTGAGCGCGGGGCAGTATGAGGCCGCTATCGATGCAATAAAAGACTATCTGGCCGCCGGCGATATCTACCAAGCCAACTACACCTTTCCGATTGCCTTGGACGCGCAAGGGTCAGCCGAGAGCGTGTATGCGCGCTTACGGCGCAGTCAGCCGTCCGCCTTCTCCAGCTTTTTAGCACTGGGCGAGCGCCATGTTTTGAGCGTGTCGCCAGAGCAGTTTTTTCAGCGCCAGGGCGACGCCATTGCAACACAGCCAATGAAAGGCACATTGCCCACCAGCCCTGGCAATAGCGCAGACGCGCTCCAATCCGACCCCAAAAACCGCGCTGAGAATCTGATGATCACAGACCTGCTGCGCAACGACTTAAGCCGCATCGCCATACCCGGCAGCGTGGCGGTTTCAGACTTATTTGCCGTCATGCGCCTGCCAAGCGTGTTTCAGATGACGTCCACCATCACCGCCGCGCTGAAGGAAGGCACGTCGCTGGCTGATATCTTTGCAGCCTTGTTCCCCTGCGGCTCTATCACCGGTGCGCCCAAAGTGCGCGCCATGGAGATTATCCGGGCCTTAGAACAGGGGCCGCGCGGCATCTATTGCGGCGCTATCGGGCTGATTAAACCCGGCGGCGATGCAAGCTTCTGCGTGCCCATTCGCACGGTCGTCGATACACCTACGCGCACCCAAGTGAATGTGGGCAGCGGCATCGTGGCGGATAGCACGTCAGGCCAGGAATTTGGCGAAAGCCTCCTCAAAGCAGAATATCTCACCTCCCCCGCCGCCGACTTTGCGCTGATTGAGACGCTTGCTTTTGAGGCTCGCAGCACGGCCTTCACGCTGCCACCGCTGTGGCCCTGGCACATCGCCCGGCTGAGGGCCAGCGCTGAGGACCTTGGCTTCGCCAAGCCGGATGAAACACAGCTCGCCGGCGCTTTTGAAGGCTTGGCTGAGACGCTGAGCCCAGGACAGTATAAAGTGCGCTTGCTCTACGCCCGGCGCGGCGACTTTACTTTAAGCGCCGAGCCTTTGCTGAGCGAGCAGGGCGCAACCGTCTTCCGCCTCAGGCGCGGGCGCCTGCCGCAGATGACGGCGCAGTCCCAAATGTTCTTGCGCTATAAAACCAGCCTGCGCTGGTTCTATGCAGACGCCCTAGCGGCAGCCAAAACTGCTGGCGCCTGCGATGACGTGCTGCTGGTTGATGACGAGGGCATGGTCCAAGAAGGCAGCTACACCAACATCTTTGTGCAAGACGGCGACAGCTTGATCACGCCGCCAGCGACCGGCGCTCTGCTGCCTGGGGTCTTGCGGCAGCAGCTGCTCGATACGGGCGCTGCAAAAGAAGCGCCGCTTCACATCAGCCAGCTGGAAAGTGCACAGGGCCTTTTCATCGGGAACGCAGTGAGAGGCCTGAAACCAGCGCAGCTCGTGGATTAAAGACCCTAACAGCAACGCTTTTTTAGGAATACCGGGGAATACTGTTCGTTCATGGCTGATAAAGCTGTGAACGCCTAGGAAACCGCAAACCGTTGGCAACAGCGGGACGCAAAGCTACCGGTCCGGTGCCCATGTAAGCATTCGGATGGCGGGGCTGCCGAATAGGAAACAAAGATTACACATGCCCCCGCATCTCACACCGCGCTCAATGCTAATTAGGGAAACGGCTGGATTAAAAGCGACGATGGCCTTGACCATGTCCAAGCCCTGGCCCGCCAACTGGTGCGTCATTTAGGCGAATCAGGTGCGCGCAAGACCTGCCAGGACAACCACTGGAGCGGCGTTCTCTCAGCCATAGACGCTTTGAACTAAGTCAAACGACGCAAGATTCGTTTTTCACAGGACGCTGCTTCGCTGGCGTTTTGTCACGTCTCACAAATCTGTAAACCAGCGTGGACACATCGCCTGGATGCTCTCCATTTGTCCGCGTTCGTTCCGGCTGTTTCATAAATTCACAGCTTGACCGAAATTTTTCCTTTCATTGGCAGCAATTTCTTGGATTATGCACGCCGTCCGCACGTTAGGGTAAAAGCTCGGCGCGTGGTCAGTAGGGGATGTTGGAAGCAAGCACCGCGCAAAACCGGCTGAGCGAAGAAGAAAAATTCAATCGCTCTTCCAGTCTGCGGCGTAACCTTTCGTCATTTCATGTTGGATTGACTCATGTCAGAAGTGCGCTAGCCTTTCTGATCTGGGGGTCCGTGTTTTACGACTGCTTAGGCAATGGCCGCCCAAGGCCCAAACCGTTTGTAGGAAGACGAATGCTAACCAAAAAAC
>JBCCDR010000002.1:0-24739 GCA_039030675.1 Pseudomonadota bacterium
CGCTGGCGCTCGCTTCGGGCAGGGAAGTGCGCGTCGCCGGCATTCATGCTGACTATGGCAACCCCAAAGCCCAGGTGATTGTCTCAGAGGCTCTGTTCACGCAGCTCTTCCCGCAGGTCCAGCCCAGCCGATATGGCTTGAAAACCGATGACCCGGACCGCTTGTATCAGGTCTTAACCCAAGACTTAGACATCGCCCCCTCGCGCATCATTGACCAGAAGGGCATCAAGGCCTTTTCGTTGGATGTGTTTGACCGCACCTTCACTGTGACCGCCGCGCTCAATGTTCTCACGCTTGGCGTCGCTGGCTTTGCCATCCTCATGAGCCTGCTGACCACCGCGTCCATGCGTTTGTCTGATTTAGCGCCCATCTGGGCGCTGGGCGTGACCCGTCGTCGCTTGGCGGGGCTTGAAATTGTGCGGGCGCTGGGCCTTGCCATCCTCACGGCAATCTGTGCTTTGCCGCTTGGGTTGGCGCTGGCTTGGGTGCTCCTCAACGTGATTAATGTGGAAGCCTTTGGATGGCGGCTGCCGATGCTTTTCTTCCCGCTGAGCTACGTTCAGCTCTTTGCGCTCTCCGTCCTGGCCGCGGCCATTGCAGCGCTGTGGCCCGCCTGGCGGTTGTCGCGGTCCCAGCCGCGCGAGCTGCTGCAAGTTTTCGCAACGCAAAGGTAGCGCGCCGTGAGATTAAAACGCCGCCTCAGCGCCCTCTTCTTGATTACCTGCGTGCTAAGCGCACTGCCCTCGCAAGTGCGCGCACAGGCTTTTGCAGGCATGGGCGCCGAGGCGCCTGGCTTTACCATGCCGCAGCCCAACCCCCGCTTTTCTTTTCCGAAAGACCATGGCCCGCATCCAGATTTCCGGATTGAATGGTGGTATGTCACCGCCAATCTCAAAGGGTCCGATGGCGCTGACTATGGCGTGCAATGGACCCTGTTTCGAACGGCCCTGCGGCCCCCAGCGCAAACACCTGCAAAGCCCTGGTCTTCACCGCAATTGTGGTTCTGCCACGCGGCCATGACGGGTGCGGACTTCCACCATGCAACAGAGCGTTATGCCCGTGGCGGAACCGGGCAGGCGGGTGTGACGGCCAGTCCGTCGTTTGAGGCCTGGTGCGATGACTGGCGCATTGCTGGGCCGAGTTTCGATAAGCTGACACTCAAAGCTTCTGGCCCGGAATTCGCCTACACCCTCGCCCTGGAAGCCGATGGCCCGCTGGTGTTCCATGGCGACAAAGGCTTTTCTGTGAAATCAACGGCCGGCCAAGCCAGTTACTACTATTCTCAGCCCAACTACGCGGTGACCGGGCAGCTTGAGGACCCCAGCGGTCCCATTCAAGTGACCGGCCGCGCTTGGCTGGATCGGGAGTGGTCGTCAAAACCGCTGGCGGAAAATCAAACTGGGTGGGACTGGTTTTCCCTGCATTTTGATGATGATACCAAGCTGATGACCTATCGCCTGCGCGAGAGCGATGGCCCGAGCTATGCGACGTCCACTTGGATGGACGCTGCCGGCACGAGCCAACTGCTTGGTCCAGCCACGCTGTCCGTTAAGCCGCTTGATTGGACCAAAGTGGCGGGCCGGTCTGTCCCGACGCGGTGGGCGTTAAAAGGTCAAGCCACGGCGGGGCCTGCGCGCGGCGTTGATGTTATCGTTGAAGCGCTCAATCCGCGCGCTTGGATGAAGCTGTCCATTCCCTATTGGGAAGGGCCTGTGCGCATCACCGGCTCCCATAGCGGCATCGGCTATTTGGAGATGACCGGCTATGACTGAGGGGGTTCATAGGCCGGATATTTAGCAAGCGCAGCCGGGTCAAACGGCGCTTTGCCGAAGATCAGCGGAAAGAAGAAAGCTTTGAGCGCATCATGATACGCCCGGATGGCGCTGTCATAGGCCAGCTGCGCGCGCAGGTCCGTTTTCGCTAAATGCTCTAAATGCCGCTGCAACGCCAATCCAGGCGAAAGCCAGCGCGCGCTTGCAAGCAGGTTATCGCGCTGGCGTGTGGCTTGTCGGTAGGCGTTTGAGAGATCCGATGCGGTCACATCGCCCATGGTCTGAAAGGCGAAATACCAACGCCAATCAAAGGAGTTGAGCTCTTCATCAATGGTGAATTGCGGATAGAGCGCTGCGAAGGGGCCGAGAGTGTCCTCCTTGGGGATGTCCCAAGCGTCATTCACAGCTTCGCGCTGCAACAGGGCGACGTCAGACCCATCTGGCCCATGCACGCCGCTCATCACCGCCATATGCGCGCCAACGGGCACCAGCACATTCAGCGCCAACCAAAGGCCCACCAGGCTGGCAGCGATAGTGCTGCTTGGCCAGGAGAGCTGCGCTGCTAGTACCGACACAGCGGCCCATAGCGCTGCCGTCGCAGCGATGGCGAGAAGCGCGGACAAAACTGTGCCCATTGCCGCGCCCGATACCGCAGCGGCCACCGTGAAGGGCAGGGCGACACTGGCAAAGGCAAGCACGCTGCGCCAAAGCACACGCGCTGCCCAGAAATGCGCTGTCGTCCCTGGAAGCGATTGCAGCAACGTCAGCCGCCCGCCGGCGGTTTCGGACGATTTGAGGTCATGCAGCAGCACGATCAACACCAGGGGCATGGCGAAGGCGGCTATGAAGGCTAAATCCAGGCTGCCCACATGGGCGAGCAGCGGATTGGGGCTGTCGCCTTGGTAAATCTGCCCTTCAAGCGCCAGCAGGCGAACGCGCTTCATATAAGGCGCCGTGGTGCGCTGGCCGAAGGCGGCAAAGGCGAGCGGGCTGGGCGGGTCGTAGGTGATATAAAAGCTGTAATAGCCCGCATCGCCAAAGCTGCGCACCTTGCTCTGCGCCGTCTGGCGGTCGGCAGCATCGGCATCAACCATGGCTGCAATCGCGCTGCGTTGGCTGGCCATTTTATCGAGCCCATTGACCGCGCTGAAAACGCTCAGCGCGCACAGGCCGATGAGCGCGAAGACAGCCGTTTTATCGCGCCAAAGGAACCAAAGTTCGCGCGTGAAATGCGTTCCTAAAGTCATGGCGCTGGCTGCCGGCTGGACCAGAAAAAGACAGCCATCAGCACGCCGCACCAAAGGCTGATAACCACCAGCTGCGGTATCGCCGCTGCGAGGCGCTCGCTGGATGGCGCCTGCGTGAAGGAAAATTGCGGCAGGTTGGCCCAGGTGTCTGACGCGACGCGGGTCGCCTTCGCTGCTTCAACATCGACGCTGCGCATCTTGTCGAGCTTGTAATCCAGCTCGGTCGCATGCAGTCCGTTGAGGGTTTGGACGAAGGCCATCCGATGCTCTTCTGCGGCCGCTAGGAAACGGTGATAGCTGCGCAGGTCTGTGCCCACCAAGCTCTGCGAGGCGCTTTGGGTGGCCACCATGGGGCTGAGATAGCGCGCGCTTTCCACCCAGCGCTGCTGCTCCAGCCGGGCGTCCATATCCTCGCGGTTAAAACGTGCAAGGACCTCGCCGCTGCGGCGCTCGCCTTCCTGCGCCAGCAGGCCGCGATAGTTCACCGGGAGGTCTTCGACCTTGGAGACACCATATTTGGCCAGTATTTTCTGGCGGAACGGGCCGTAGATGGGGTCTTTCGGGTCATGGGAGTCGCCTAAGGAATTCAGGGCCACTTGCAAGCTAAGGTCCCGCTCAAACGCTGTCTTCAGCGGCGCAATCTGCGCCGCCACATCCCCAGCAAGACGGGGCGCGAGCACTGTGGAGGCAAGCCATAAGGCACTGAGGGCCAACAGCGCCGTCGCCCCGCGCTTTACCAGCATGCTGACGGAGACGGTCATGAGCGCCCAGATCAACAGATAGCCGCCATAGGCGGCACACACTGTGGCTGCAATCACCGCTGTTTCTTCTCCGCGCGCGACTTTAAGAATGCCAAGCGCCGCAACAGGCAGTAGGCACGCGGCAATCAGCAGGCCCAAGACAAGGCTCTTGCCAAGCGCGAGCGTGCGCAGCGAGACGCCTTGCGCCATGGCCGCCGACAGCGTGCCGCTTTCGCGCTCACGCGTGATGAGAGAGAAGCCCGCTAAGATGATAAGCAGCGGGGCGAGGACTTGAAGCACGAAGGCGGGTGTGAGCTGCCCGAAGCGCGGCGGGGCTTTGCCCTCTGCCGCGCCGGCAAACATGGGGGCGTTTTGGCGGTGGCCTTCTAAAAAGACGGTGGTGCCGCCATAGGCATCCAGCCCGGGGTCAATGGCGGCCAGCGGGGCAGGGGAGCGGAAGACATATTGGCCGTAATGCACCATGCGGTGTGGGTGCCGATCCGGCTGACTTGCAAAAATCGCATCAGCCTCGCTTTGATGCGCTTGGCGGTGCGTTTGCTCCACCGAAAACAGCATGGCGGATGTGAGCGCTGCAAAGCACAGGCACAGGGCAAACACCCCGGCCGCGATGAGCGTTAAGCGGCTGCGGCGCATATAGATAAGCTCTGCGCGCGCGATAGAGAGAATTTGGCTCATACCCTTGCCTCCGAAAAGCGCGCGCGGATGGCGCTTTGGTCAACGCCGCTGCTGCCGCGGCCGAAACCGCCCCACCACAGTGCCGTTCTGCAGCAGCACAATCTGGTCTGCCGTCTCGCAGGCGCCAAACAAATCGTGCGTGACCATGAGGATAGATGTGCCATCCGTGCGCAAGGCCTCAATGAGCGTGTGGAAATCATCAATCGCTGCGGGGTCAAGGCCCGACGTGGGCTCATCAAACAAGATGAGGCGTGTCCGCCTGAGGATACACATGGCGATGGCCACTTTCTGGCGCATGCCTTTTGACAAGGCGTTCGCCCGCCGGGTCCAAGCGTCTTCAGGCAGGTCCACGCGTTTGAAGGTGTCAAAGATGTCCTCGTTGGAGGCTTTGACTTCTGCCAGACTCAAAAAGTACTGCGCGTTTTCAAGCGCGGTCAGATGGTCATAAAGCGCTGCTGTTTCAGGCAGATAGCCGGTATTTTTCCGCACGCTTTTCGCATTCTTCGCCACATCTTCCCCAAGGACCGTCACACGGCCTTTTGTCAGCGGCAGTAAGCCCAGCAAAGCCAAAAGCGTGGTGGATTTGCCAGCACCATTCCCGCCGATAAAGGCAAGCACCTTTTGTTGCTCCAACGTAAAGCTCACGCCGGTCAGCACGTCGCTCTCGCCGCGCCTGACATGGAGACCCTCTGCCACAATGGCCTGCGTCATGGCTGCTGCTCCTCTATAAATATCTTAAGAAAGGAAGGTCGCGTCGGCGCTGTTTCAGCCGCGCGAACCAGATGGTGGGCGGATAAAGGACCGCCAGCGATAGCGCGGATGCGGCCCAAATCATCCAGACGTCATCGACGCCGAAATACGCGCCTTTGTTGGTGCCAAACAGAGCCACCAAGGCGAGGTAACACAGCTTCAAGACGTAGAGATGAAGGATGTAGAAGAAGAGTGGTGCAGCCCCGAATGGCGCGAAAAAGCGCTCTATCGGATGGTCTGGATTGCGGATGAGCCACGCCAGCAGCAGAGCGCCCACGCCTAGAGTGGACAGTGAGAACAGGAGAGAGGGCGGGTATTTCGTGAGCGATAGGAACGCGATGACGGAGCGCACGCTCGTGTCTTGCACCTCCCAAGGAAAATCGCCGTAGACATTCACCCAGCGCAGCGCCAAGAACGCGGCGATGAGGCCAATCCCAGCAGATATGAGGCGCGCGCTCTGCTCGCTAGGCGTAGCGTCTTTTTTAAACAGTGGCCCGCAAAGATAGCCGAGCACAATAATCCCAATCCAAGGCAGGATGGGATAGCTGGTGCGGGCCTGCATGGTGTCTGCAAGAGCAATCCAGCTGCGGTCATGCAGGATGGCCCAGGGAATATAGAGGCTGTCCCCTGGCGCGAAGGCGATGGGGCCCAGCAGGTGGTGGCCCGCAATCAAGCTCACAGCGACACCCATTTGCGCCCAGCGCGGCAGATAAATCAGCCCTGCCAGCGCAGTCATACACAGTCCGATACACCAAATGACTTGAAGATAGACCTTCTCAGGCGGAAGCTGGCCCGTCCAGGCGAAGTTGATGACGGTAAGTTCCAGCACAATCAAAAACAGGCCGCGTTTCAGCAGAAAAGCAGCCACGTCTGCCTTGGATTTATTCTGGCCATACAGCCAGGCCGACAGGCCCGTGAGCGCAATGAACACCGGCGCACATAAGGTTGCGGTCAGCCGGGTGAAAAACAGGGCGGGTTCCACAGTGCTGGCATCAACAGGGTCGCTGACCTGCGCGTGCAAATAGATGGTCTCACGCATATGGTCGACCAGCATCAGCGCCATCACAAACCCGCGCAGCGCATCGATTGCGGCGAGCCGGGTCGATGACTTGGCCGTGCTCAAAACCGATGGGCTTGATGCGATGCTGGTGGCCATCAAAAAGCGCCTAGAACGTCACCGCTGCACTAAAGCGGAAGCGGCGCGGCGCGCCTGGCTCGACCCAGAGGTCTGCAAAGGAGTTGGTGTAGAACTCTTTGTTGAGCAGGTTGTCTAAATCCAAACGCAGCGTGAGGCCTTCAACCGGCTCGACTTGCACAAAGGCGCGCACAGTGGTGTATCGCGGCAAAACGAAATCCGTGGCGAGCTCGCCGGACCGTTCCCCTACATGAAGCAGGCCGCCGCCAAAGGCTGCCGGCACCTCTCCAAAAGAGGTGTCCTTACTCACATTCACGCTCAGCTGGTTTTTGGGCACGTTGATGAAGGGCGTGCCCGGCGTGATATCGCGGAAGAAGTTCACATCGGGGTTCGCGTTGGTGAATTCCGCGTCGGTGTAGGCGTAAGAAAGCCACAGATAGATGTTGCCGGGAAGTGCCGCGTTCACGTCGAGCTCGATGCCAAGGCTTTCGCCCTCGCCAGCGGGGACGGAGCCAAAGGTTTCCGGGTCCCCTACAAGAATATTGTCCTGCGAAATCCAGAACGCGGAGAGTGTGGCGCCAATATTGCCAAACAAATTGGCCTTCGCGCCAATTTCTGCCGACTGCGTTTTATTGGGCGCAAAGGCGTTGCCTGCGAAATCGCTCACCTGGCGGAAGCCCTGGCCGTAGGTGGCATAGAGCGAGATGGCCTCGTTGAGCAGATACACGATGCCAGCTTGGGGGCTAAAGCGGGTATCGCTGCGCGGCTCTGGATCAGCGCCCAGGCGGTTGGTCACGCTTTGGGTAAAGTCATCAAAGCGGCCGCCGATGCGGATTTGCCATTTGTTAGAGAGGTCAATCTGGTCTTGGACATAAATGCCCCAGGCTTTTTGGACTTCGACCCGGTCAGTATTGGGCCCAAGCGGCGGGGGCGGAAACTGCGCGTAGACGGGATTGAACACATCAATGGCATAGAGCTGCTCAAGGCTTGGCTCAGTGGCCAAAGATGGCGCGCGGAAACGCAGCTGCTCAAAGTCGGTTTCAAAGCGGTCATAATCAGCGCCGATGATGAGGCGGTGGCGCAGGCCGAAGGTCTCAAACTCACCGGCCAGCTCCGCGCGGATGACGAAATATTCGGCGTCATAATCACGAAAGCGGCGCTGGCGTGTGAGCGTCATGCCGTCCTGGCGCAGAAGCTGCCGGCTGCCCGACAGCTCGGCTTCACTGGAAAAGCCCGTCAAAGAGGTCTCCCGGAAGGTGACGCCAGCCAGGAGGCTCCAAGAGGATGAAAAATTATGCTGGACTTCCAGCTGATGGCCTAGGACTTCCGCGTCCATGGGCCCATCGCCGGGTTCGCCTAAAAAGGTCTCAATGGGCACCACGCCGAGCTGGCCATCGATGGCCACAACACCGCGGTCAAAGGGGATTTCTTGGTCTGTGTATTCCAGCTCATAGGTGAGAAGCGTATCCTCACCTGCTTGCCAGCTGATGGAGGGGGAGAAGCCGTAGCGCGTCGTCTCAATGGTATCGCGGAAGCTTTGCGCGTCTTCAAAGAAGCCAACAAGGCGGATGGCGACGCTGTCGTCTAAAATCGGTGTTTCATAATCGCCCTCCAGCCGGAACTGGTCAAAACGCCCATAGGTGAAGCGCATCTCGCCATAGCGTTCAAAGGTGGGCCTTTTGGTCACGATATTGATGGCGCCGCCTGGCTCGCCGCGTCCAAACAGGGCTGCTTTTGGGCCCTTGAGGACTTCTACACGCTCAATGCCCGACACGTCCTGCGGGCCTGAAAAGCCGCGCCCGGCGTTAAAGCCATTCACTAGAATACCGCTGGGCAGGTTCTCATCGCCTGCAAACCCGCGGATCGCAAAGCTGTTCCAAAGGCCGCCAAAGTTGTTCTGCCGCGAGACCGATGCAGATAGGTCAAGGACGTCATTTAAATTGACCGCGCCGACCTCGCGGATGATGCCGATGTCGATGTCTTGGATGGCGCCTGGGACTTCATTTGTGTCGAACAGGCCTTGATAGGCTTGCCGGCGCCCTTCCACGAAGATCGTCTCGTCCACGCCGCCAAAGTCTTGTGCTTGAGCTGCGACAGACCCAGCGATGAGCGTGGCCGCACTTAGAAGTGAAACCGCAAGAGTATCAGCCATCGTCCCAACCTATGTTATATTATATCGCGGTGGTATCTCCGCCCTGCGCTCAAATGGCAAATCAAAAAGAGATCCGCCACTAAAAAATTTGACCTTTTCTAATGAGTTGAAACAGCGCGCGGTTTGAAATTTTTCTGTCAAAATACTGCAGCCACGCCGTCACATTTCTATGTCATCGCCGCTCTACCATGGATGAGTGTATGGGTGCGTGATGAACCAACAGGGGTGTCGTGGTTTGCGGGTCGCGTTGTTTTCCGGCAACTACAACAACGTGCTCGATGGCGCGAACCTGACGCTGAATCGGCTGACCGGCTACCTGCTCGCGCATGGGGCCCAGGTGCGTGTTTTCTCGCCCACGGTTGCCAATCCAGCCTTTGTGCCAACCGGCCAGGTGGTCTCGCTTCCCTCCATTCCCATTCCAGGCCGGGGCGAATACCGGCTGGCGTACCGGTTTGGCCAACACACCAAAGCCGCGCTGGACGCCTTTGCGCCAAATCTCGTGCATGTCGCCGCGCCAGACATTACAGGCCACGCCGCCAAACGCTTCGCCCGCGCGCAGGGTCTGCCGGTGGTTGCCAGCTTTCACACGCGCTTTGAGACCTATTTGAGCTATTACGGCCTCTCAGCTCTCAAAACGCGCACGACAAAAATCGCGACAGATTTTTACAATGGCTGCGACCATGTCTATGTGCCCTCGCAATCCGCTGCCGAGGCTTTGCGCCAGGACGGTGTCCACACACCCTTAAAGCGGTGGACGCGGGGCATCAATGCCGGCCAGTTCACCCCGGCGCTACGCACCGACGCATGGCGCGACACGGTCGGATTGGCGCGCGATGTACCAATCGTGCTCTTTGTCGGCCGTCTGGTGAAAGAAAAGGGTCTCGACCTTTTCATCGCAACTTTGCGCACCTTGCAGCAGCGTGGCACGGCGTTTCAAACGCTCATCGTGGGCGATGGACCGGAACGCGCTGCCTTATCCGCAGCCTTGCCGGCCGCCCATTTTGCAGGCCATCTGGGGCGTGAGGACATCGCCAAAGCCTATGCCAATGCCGATGTGTTTTTTAACCCCAGCGACACCGAAACATTTGGCAATGTTACGCTTGAAGCCATGGCCAGCGGGCTGAGCTGTCTGGTGAGCGATGCCAGCGGCAGCCGGGATTTGGTGGTGCATGGCGAAAATGGCTATCTGGCCATAGCCCGCGATGTGGACAGTCATGCTTCTTTCTTGAGCTCCCTGCTCACCAATGCCGCGCTGCGCGCGCGTTTTGGCGCTGAAAGCCGCCGCCTGTCTTTGGGCCGGTCCTGGGATGCTGTCATGGCAGAGCTGGTCGGGCATTACCGATTGCTCGTTCCAGCGGCGCCCGCGGTCCAGCCAGTCCAGCGTGTTGCCGCCTAGTGCGCATTGTCGACGTCGCTGAATTTTATGCCCCCCATGGCGGCGGGGTCAAAACCTATCTGCACCAAAAGCTAGAGGCCGCTGCAGCGGCTGGCCATGAGCTGGTGATCATCGCGCCAGGGCCGCGCACTTATATGGAAGAGCGCGCCGGCGGGCGCATCTGGTGGGTCAAGGCTGTCCAGCTGCCGTTTGACAAGCGCTATTACCTGTTTGCCAAAGCCGCAGGTGTTCATGCCATTTTGGATAGAGAGCAGCCTGACGTTATTGAAGCCTCCTCAACATGGCGCGGCGCGTGGATAGTTGCGCACTGGCCTGGCAGGGCGGTGAGCAGCCTGGTGCTGCATCAAGAGCCCGTGAGCGTCTATCCCCACACCCTGTTTGACCGGTTCATTGCGCCGCGCCGGCTTGACGCGTTCTTTGCGCGGTTTTGGCGGTATCTGCGCGCTTTGCAAGCGCATTATGACACCAGCGTGGTGAGCGGCGCTTGGCTGGCGGACCGGTTTGCGAGCTTTGGCTGCCAACGCCCCTTCATTGCGCCCTTTGGCATAGATAAGTCTGCGTTCTCGCCGCGTCTGCGCGATCCCGCGCTGCGTGCTAATATCCTCCGATCCATGGATCTGGACCCGAATCAGGCCAAACTTCTGGTCAATGTCAGCCGGCACCATCCAGAGAAGCGCTTGCCGACGGTGTTTGACGCTATCAAACGCGTCAACAGCCACCGCCCGGTTGGGCTGCTGCAAATCGGGTCTGGGCCGTTTTCAAACGCGATCCAGCGAAAGGCCCGGCACAATCCTTACGTCTCTTTGCACGGCTTTGTAGAACAGCGCAGCGAGATAGCAAAACTTCTGGCCAGCGGCGATGCCATGATCCATGGGGGTGCAGCAGAAACCTTTGGCTTGGTCGTGGCCGAAGGGCTGTGCTCAGGCCTGCCTCTTATCGTGCCCGACCGCGGCGGTGCCCTGGATATGGTGCAGCCCGCCTATGGGCAGGTGTACAAAACCGGAGATACGGGCAGTGCTGCGGTTGCAGTCAATACACTGCTTGACCGGGATGGCCCCTATGTGCGCCGCGCGGTGCGCCAAGCGGTTGCTCAGTCCATCCATGCTCATTGGGAGCATTTTGAGCAGCTCTTTGGCCATTATGAGGATCTGTGCTTGCAGCGCGGTCTGCCTCAACCTCTCAGGCAGCGTCCCGCTGCTTGAGCTGCTTGTCGTGTAAGACAAAAGCTTGTGACGTATCCGTACAGAGCCGGTCTAAAAGCGGGTTGCCGCCAATGCGCAGCACATCGCGTCCAATGACTTGGATGTGTTGCCGATAGGGCTGCTGTATCCCGAGCCAGAAAACGGCTTGTTCATGGGGAGCCTCATAGGCGAATTGGGCATATGTGGTGCGCCCAAGCTCCAGCCACCGGGCGGCGATTTCGCGTCCAAGATCGCTCACGCGAAATCCAAAGAAGCCTGAATTTGCCCCGCGCAATGTCCGGCTGAAAACCATTGTTTTAAAAGAAAGCGGGAAAGGCAGTCCAAAGCGCCGTGAACAATCCTCTGAAATCAGCACATGGGTTTGCGGCGTGGGCGCCCAGCGCTCTATCAGCGACTCTAGCGTGATCTCCATCCTGTGGACGACCGTATCGGCATCCACGACAAACACCCAGTCGTGCTGGCCCTGCTCCAGCTTTTCAATGAGGCACGCAACTTTTGACCAATAGACATGCATGTCGGTCAGGGAGGCTTTTAGCACGCGCTCGAATTGGTAGCCGTGGCGCTGACAATAAGCCTGCCAATTGCCGCTGGTATGGGCGGCGTAAGCCTCAATTTCTTTTGTGGCGAGCATCACCACTACAATGCTTGGGGTATCCATGGTTGCTCCATCAAATGGCCGAAAACGCTATCTATACTGTATGCGAAATGGCCCAGGTTTAAGATAGTTTTATGACCGCTCTTGCTTTCATAGGGGCATATTGACATTAGCGGGCGGGTTGGAACAGACGTCGGTAACAGATCAGGCATAGAGGCGCAGTTATGACGCTGCAGACTGTAAAGACGTATGTCGTCGACATCAGCCAACGGCCATGGGCGCGTTTGGCCGGGCAGTCGGTGCGCTGGGCGCTCACGCTTGGCGTCTTCGCGCTTTTGGTCTGGCGGGTCCGCGACATCGGCTGGTCTGATATTACCGATCATTTGCCATCTTCGATTTGGTTTTATGCCCTCATTGTGCTGCTCTACTTTGTGCAGCCGGTCAGCGAGCTGTTGATCTATCAAGGCTTATGGCGCCGGGAGGGGCCCATTTCATTCGGCGTTTTCCTGCGAAAGCGCGTCTATAATTTCGCGGTCATGTCCTATTCGGGCGAGGCCTATCTGTATATGTGGGCCCGCAAAGCCCTGTCCCTTGGTGACCGAACCATTCTTGCAGCGATAAAAGACAACGTCGTCCTGTCCGCGCTGGTCTCCAACACCGCGACAGTCATCATGGTATTGTTCTTTATGGCGACGGGACAGATGCAGCGCTTCTTCCAAGTCTCGCCTGACATTCAGCTTTATGTGGCCATTGCCGCTGGGCTCGCCTTGGTCTTGGCGGTTGCCGTCCTGCGCTTCCGCCATTCTGTGTTGTCCATGGCCGGCAAGGCCTTGCGCACCGTCATTCAAATTCATGGGCTCAGGCTGATTGTATCGCTGGTGCTGCAAGCGCTCATCTGGGCGATCGCGCTGCCGAGCGTGCCGCTGCAGACATGGCTGGTGTTGGTCACGCTCCAACTCGTCCTCACGCGCATCCCGTTTTTGCCCAATCAAGATCTGATCTTTCTGACTTTGGTGGTGTCTGTGGCAGGCCATGTGGAAGCGCGCGACAGCGCTGTGGCCGGTACGTTTTTGATGATTACCGCGCTCACGCAGGTGCTCCACCTGGTCAGCTTCATCGGCGCAGGTTTTTCAAAACAGACCCGCATAGCAACGGCCTAGAAAATCCCATCAACGCTGAAGCGCAGATAGCGGCCGATGGTGCGCTCTCTGGCTTCTAAGAAGGGCACGCCAGCGGCCAGCCGGTTGGGGTCAAAAATCACGCGGTCGCGCGCTTCAACCCTGTCGCGCCAGTTGATGAGCCGCAGGCCAATGGTCATGCCTTTGATGGCCTGCGTTTCAATAAAGGCCTGACCGCTAAACGTCCGGCGCTCTTCAATGGTTTGGTTGATTTCAAAGGCGGTTTGCGGGCCGTTTAAGGACACGCTGGCGCCATAAGAGACTTTCCATTTGGTGATATCGTGGCGGTAGTTGAACTCATAGGTAAACGGCCGCTCATCACGCAGACGCCTTTTCTCGCCGGTAATAGGGTCTTCCACGCGCGTGCGCTGCAGGGTGACATTGCCTTCCAGCAGAATGTCCGGCAGGCCATAGGGCTTCAGCCTTAAGGAAAACTCCGCAACAGCGCCAAAGCGGTTGCCTGTTCCAATATTGCCGATTGTATCGATGGTTTCATCAAAGGCATCGGAAATGGGAATGGGCTCAATCGCGTCCTGCACCAGGTTATGGTACAGCGTGATGGCCGAGCGCCCGCTGCGGCGCGGGAGTTGCCACTCCCATGTGAGGTTGCTGCGCCATTCGCGCTCCGGCGTCAGCTCGCCCGTTGAGCCGCGCTCGTCGGCGTCTTCAAGCGACACGCTGGCGGCGAAATCAAAGAAATCCAGCTGCTGGATAATCCGCTCAACGCTGAACTCCAGGCGGTGTTTGGGATAGACCTGATAGGCAAGCTCAATGCGCGGCTTGGGAAAGCGCAGCACGCGGCTGTTGTTGACGCTGCCGGAGACTTCGAGGTTTGAGATTTCGCCCGCCAGTGCTGTCGTGAGCACCACTTTCTTGCTGATGGACCATTGGTCGGTGAGGGAAGCATCGCCGCGATATTCTTGCACGATGGTATTGGAGTTCAGATTTTGCGGGACGCGCACGGGCTGCAAGTCTGCATCAAAGGCTGCCTCATTGAAAAACAGGTTGGCATCGAGTTTGTTAAATGCCCCCTCGAGCTGGAAGGTGAGCAGGTGCTTCTTGCTCGCCTGCCAGACCGCGCGGCCGCGCAAGATAGACTCCTGCTCATCATTGGCATTGCCCAGCTGCAGCACAGGGTCGGTGCTGAGAAAGTCGCGAATGGTGGTGTCATCCCGGGTGCGCCCCAGCGATTGCAGCGCGGTGAACTTCAGCTGCAGGTCATCGCCGACCGCGCGCTCATATTCCAGCGTTCCTTCAAAGGAGGTGTCTTCACTAGCGGTTTCAAACAACGTGTCTTGCGCTGTGAAGCCATCCAGGGCGACCAGGTCCGTGGTGCGTTCAAAGGTGTCGCGATTGCCTCTGGTGCCTTGGACATTCAGACGCAAAACATCGCGCGGCGCGAACTTATAGGCCAATGATGCGTTGACTTGATAATCGCGAAATGTGGACAGGCGGCGTTCGTCCCTGAAAATGCTTGGGGGCTGGCCCAACCGGCCAAAGGTTTCATCCCCAAAGGTGGGCGTCTTATCGCCATTGCTGGCGAGCGCTAGCTCTGCGGTGAGCTTGTTTTTGGTCCATGTGGCGCTGACATTGGCATCGCCATAGAAATCGCCCGTCCGTACGGAGATTTCCATGTTGCCGCCATAGGTGCCGCTGATGCTGCCTTCTTCAACTTTGATGACCACATTGATGACTTGGCTGGAGCCGCCTGCATCAAAGCTGGCCGTTGCGGCCGCGTAAATCTCAACGCGCACAATGGCCTGTGCTGACAGCCGCTCGAGCTGACTGAGCGCGGTGTTGCTTTTGCCGCCGCTGCGCTCGCCATTGATGAGGACATTGCCGCCGGCCCCAAGGCCGCGCACGTCGTCCGTGTCTACGATTTCCAGGCCGGGCAGGCGCTCCAGCGCATCACGCGCCGTGACAGGCTGGTAGACTTCAAAGTCTTTTGGATACAGCACGTTAATCGGCGGAGCGGTATTGGCGATGCCCGCGCTTGGCGCCTGGGTGGGCTGCGCGCTTGCCTGCTGGGCCCATAGCAATAGCCCAAGACTGGCAATGATATGCCTCAGTATCGCGGTCATATCAGTATCGCGGTCATAAATGTGCCAAGCGCGCTCAGGCGGCTGCCCCAGCGGTTCCCCTATACCCGTACCAAATGCGCCACGTCCGCCATGGCGCGCGCACCTGTTTGCCCTGTTTCGATGACCCGCCCACCATCCATCGCGACATAGTCGCTCGCAAAGCGCCACACAAACTCTAAATACTGCTCCACGATGAGAATGGTGAGGCCCATTTCCTCGCGCACCGTGGTCAGCGCGGCCTCGATTTGTTCAACCACATTGGGCTGGATGCCTTCTGTGGGTTCATCCAGCAGTAGGACTTTGGGCGCGCCTGCCAAAGCGCGGCCAATCGCCAATTGCTGTTGCTCTCCGCCTGACAGAACGCCGCCTTTGCGGCCTGACACGTCGGCAAGTTTGGGAAACAAATCAAAGATATAGCTAGGAATGCCGCTGCCATCGCTGCCCTTCGGGCGTGCGCAGAGCCCGACCTCCAGATTCTCCTGGACGGTAAGGTGCGGGAAGATGTGGCGTCCTTGCGGCACGAAACCCAGGCCCGCTTTTGCCCGGTCATGGGCATTGAGCGCTGTGATGTCTTCGCCATCTAAGCTGAGCGTTCCGCCGGCCATGGCGTGCACGCCCATGATGGTGTTGAGCAGCGTGGATTTACCCACACCATTGCGCCCGATGATGGCCGCTGCGGCGCCGCGCTCAACGCTCAAATCCACGTCCCACAGCACTTGGCTTTCGCCATAGGCGCTGGAGACGGCCTTCAAGCTGAGCATCGATGGGCTCATGCGCTTTGCCCTAAATAGACAGCGGCCACATCCTCATTGGCGCGGATATCAGCCACGCTGCCTTCGGCCAGGAATTTGCCCTGGTGCATCACGGTGACCGTCGTGCCGAGCTGCTCGACAAACGCCATGTCGTGGTCAATGACCAGCACCGTGCGGCTATCGCCCAGCGCGTGGATGAGCTCGGCGGTTTTGCTGGTCTCGCGCGGGCCCATGCCGGCGGTGGGTTCGTCCAGTAAGATAAGCGATGCACCGGTGGCCAGCACCATGCCGATTTCAAGCCATTGCTGCTCGCCATGGGAGAGCAAGCCCGCCGGCTCGTCTCGCCGGTCCATGAGCCCCACCTGGGCCAGCACATGCGCGGCTTGCTCTTGTTCCTCCTGCGCGGATGTCCACGTAAAGCTGCGCCACCAGCGTTTGTCCGGCTGCGCGGCCAGCGCCAAATTCTCAGCCACTGTGAGCTGCTTGAGGACACCGGGGTTTTGAAACTTGCGGCAGATACCGCGCGAGACAATCTCATGCTCCGGTGTTTTGGTAATATCCTCATCGCCCAACATAATGCGGCCCTCAGCAGGACGCACTCGGCCGATGATTGTGTCGCAGAGCGTCGATTTCCCAGCGCCATTGGGGCCGATGACCACACGGGTCTCGCCTTGTGTCAGCGTAAGAGAAAAGCCGTCAATGGCGCGGAACACGCCATATTGCACCGTGATGGCCTCAACGCTGAGAAGGGCGGTGCTCACGCGGCTGCCTTTCGGCGCTCAAAGAGGCCCGCAAGGCCGCGCGGCAGCAAGGTAACCGCTAAAATGAACAAGGCGCCGATGAAATACAGCCAGAGCGTTGGGAAGGCGCTGGAAATCCAGTCCCGCGCAAAATTCAGCAGGATGGCACCCAAGATGCCGCCGATGAGGCTATAGCGTCCGCCCAGCGCAACCCAGATGACCATTTCAATAGACGGCACAACGCCCACCATTGCTGGGGAGATATTGCCGGCGTGAATAGTGAAAAGCGCGCCCGATAGCCCCGCCAGCATGGCCGCTAGCGCAAAGGCAGCGACTTTGAGCGGGGCTGGGTTATGCCCTAAGAACCGCACCCGGTTCTCCCCATCGCGTGCGGCTTGCAAGAGAAGCCCAAAGCGCGATTTTAAGAGCGCTGTGAGGCCCAGATAGGCGCTCACCAGCAACACAAGCGTGATGAAATACAGCTGTACCCCGCGGCCAGGCGCATTGAGGTCTAAGCCAAACAGCGTTGAGAAATTCGTGAGCCCGTTAAAACCGCCCGTTGTGTCCTGACGGCTGACGAGGAGTGTTGCAAAGGCAAGCGCCAGCGCCTGCGTAATCAGCGCAAAATATGTCCCGCCCACCCGGCGGATGAAGACCAGGTAGGCAAAGAGTCCCGCAAAGAGCGCAGGGACGAGCAACACGCTGACGCTGGCGAACAGCCCGCTCTCAAAGGGCGCCCACCACCAGGGCAGCGTCTCGCGCCCGCTCCACATCATGAAGTCCGGGATTTGTCCGTCCGGCAGCGCGCCGAGCTTCATATGCATGGCAATGGCATAGCCGCCCAGGCCGAAGAACACGCCCTGGCCTAAACTCAAGATGCCGCAATAGCCCCAGATGAGGACCAGTCCCATGGCGAGCAGGGCATAAGACATGAACCGTGCCAGCAAGTTCAGGTCATAAGCCGATAGAACCGCTGGCGCTGCGCAAGCGGCGGCAACAAGCGCGTAGAGCGCCAACGCCGAGGGTGTCTTAAGGGCGGACAACATCGCTAGAAATCAAGCGCGCGGGAGGGCGGCGAAACCACGCCTTGCGGCCGGACCTGCAGGAACAAGATGACGAAGACCAGGAGCAGCATTTGCGCCACGCTGACATCCACAAAGATCTGCGACAGCGCCGACAAGAGCCCAAGCAAGAGCGCCGAAATCGTCGTCCCAAAGATGCTGCCAAGCCCGCCCATCACAACGACCAGGAAGGCGGGCACGATGTAGCTTTGCCCAACGCTGGGCGTCACCGGGCCAAGCAGCGCTAAGATAACACCGGCAAGCCCCGCAATCCCTGAGCCAAGGCAAAACACCAACAGGTCAACGCGTTTAACGGCGATGCCGCAGGCGGCGGCCATCATGCGGTCTTGGTTGGTGGCTCTGGTGAGCAGTCCGAGCCGCGTTTTCGATATCAGCAAGGCTAGCCCCGCTAGCACGGCCGCTGTCACCGCCAAGATGAAGAGCCGCGTGGAAGGAATAGTCAGGCCAGCAAGCGCGCCTGAACCCACTTGGAAAGACTGATTAAGCCAATCAGGCGCGCGCACCTCAACACCGATGGGGCCAAAAACATCCCGCGCCAGCTGCTGGAGGATCAGGCTGACGCCCCATGTGGCCAGCAACGTATCCAGCGGCCGGTCTGTCAGGCGGCGGATGAGCGTGGTTTGTAAAACGCCGCCCACCAAGGCTGCGCCGGCAAAGGCAAAGACGAGGGCCAATAGCAGCCCGACAAATCCCGGGACCAGTTGCAACGTCAGGAAGGCGAGATAGCCACCCAGCATGAGCATTTCCCCATGCGCCATATTAATGACGCGCATGAGGCCGAAACTCAGCGACAGCCCAAGCGCCGCCAGCAAATAAAGCGAGGCAACGGACAGCCCATTAAAGAGCTGGCTAAAGAAAAGGGCCAGGTCCATGGCCCTGCCTTAAGGCGTGCAGCTGCGGCCGGGAAAGGCGAGGGGGTCATAGGGTTCAGGCACGATGTCGCCGCCGGAGTCAGCGACAATATCAAACTGGCCGTCCGCGCCCAATTTGCCCACATACGCCGTCTGTACCAGGCTTTGGTTTGGCGCGAAGGAAACGGTGCCCATGGGCGTTTCAATGTTGCCAAGCGAGACCGCAGCAGCCCGGACCGCATCCGGCTCAAAGCTCTGCGCAGCCTCAGCAGCGGCTTTCCACGCATAGACATTGAGATAGCCATGGACCATTGGGTCTGTTAGCGCTGCGTCGCCGCCGAATTTGGCTTGGTAGGCTGAGACAAACGCCGTGTTTTCAGCCGTGTCCAGCGATTGGAAATAGTTCCACGTGGCATAGCTGCCGGCAACCAAAGCCGCGCCCATGGCCTGCGCTTCTTGTTCGCCAATGGAGAAGGACATGACGGGCATATCTTCAAAAGACGCGCCGGTGGCCTTGAGCTGCTTGAAGAACGCCACGTTGCTGTCGCCATTGAGCGTGTTGAAGATGATGTCTGGTTTGGCCGATTGGATTTTTGACAACACCCCAGAGAAGTCCGTACCGCCGAGCGGGACATAGGCTTCGCCCGATGTTGTCAGGCCTTTGTCGGCAATGTGCTTCTTTAAAATCAAATTGGCCGTGCGCGGAAACACATAATCAGAGCCGATGAGGAAATAGCTTTTGTAGCCTTGCTCCGCCGCCCAGGACAGGGCGGGCAGGATTTGCTGGTTCGGCTGCGCGCCGGAATACATGATGTTGGAGGAACACTCATTGCCCTCAAACTGCACGGGGTACCACAGCAGGTTTTTGGTGCGCTCAAACACCGGCAGCATGGCCTTGCGGCTGGCCGAGGTCCAACCGCCAAACACGGTGGCAACGCCGCTGCCTTCGATTAGCTTGCTTGCCTTTTGCGCAAAGATGGAAGGTTCTGACGCGCCGTCTTCAACGATAGGCACAATGGTTTTGCCAAGCACGCCGCCGGCTGCGTTGATTTCTTCAATGGCCAGCATTTCCGCATTTTTGACCGTGATTTCGCTAATGGCCATGGTGCCTGTCAGCGATTGGAGCACGCCCACAGCAACACTGTCTTCGCTGACTGCAGGGCCGGTGTCCTCCGTCCCTTCTGAACAGCTTACTAAACCGATGGCCAGCGCCGCTACGGCGATAAATGAACGCATTGCCATGACTGTGTACCCCTTTGTACTGCCGGCTAAAATCGCACGTAGATGTGCGTTTGTTTTATAAGGAAGTAATAGAAACTCAGCAGCCTTGGCTGACATGCGTTATTTAACGTAGGGTTCTGGAGAGGGAGCATAGACATGCTCTTTTTTGCCGTTCACACTGCGTCAGAAAGGCGTTTAAACGACCATGCAAAACCTCTTAAAAGAGCCCTTGCTCTTTTTCTTCTGTATCGCTGGCGGCATTTTTGCGCTCAATGCGGTTTTGGACGCGAAACAATCCTCGCCCATCGTCCTCACGCCGGCTGTGAAGACCGCCTTGGCAGCCAATTTCGAAGGCCTCACCGGGCGCCCTGCGACGGATGAAGAACGCGCTCAGCTTGAGAAAGACTATGTGATGGACGAGCTGTTTCTGCGCGAAGCCGTCTCACGCGGGCTGCACCTCTCCGATTCTCAAACGCGCCAGCACCTCAGCAACACCATGCGCCGGCTCTATACCGGCACCATCCCGCAGCCCAGCGAGGAGACGCTGCTGAGTTTCTACGCGGACAATATTGAGGATTATCGCAGCGAACCGTCCATCACCTTCCGCCATGTGTTCTTTAAATCGTTCGCGCAGCCAGCTGAGGAGGTCTTAGCTGCGCTTCGGGCTGGGGAAAGCGTGGACGGTGACCGCTATTGGATGGGCAATACGTTCGAAGCCTATGGCGAGACCATGGTTGCTGGCGTCTTTGGCGCGGATTTTCATAACGCTCTAAAGGAAGCGCAGACGGGTGTTTGGCAAGGCCCAATCGCCAGCGCGCGCGGCCAGCATTTCTTTATCAAGCAAGGCACAGATACAGGCTCTCTCGCCTCGTTCGCAGAGGTGCGCAGCCAGATTGAACAAGACTACTGGGCCGCCCAAACACGCGACCGGCTCGATGGTGTGATTGCTGAGCTGCAAGAGAAATACGATGTGCGTGAAACGCTTTAGGCAGCTGCTTTTGCTGGTCTGGGCCGTGCTCACATGTGCCGCGCCCGCCGCTGCGGACGTGTTCTCTGCTGGGCAGTACAGTTTTGTGCCCGATGAGCATGGCGGCACGCATTATGCCTTTTCCGTCCAAATCCCACTGAAGGCCATGACCTCCGTGGAGCCAGTCTGGCCGGAGGGTTGCCAAGTGCTGGATTTCCAGCAGCGCCAAAGCAGCAAGAGCCTCTACTATACTTACGTACTCGATTGCCCCCAGGCCTTCGCGCCTGACACCACGCTCTATGCACCCTGGCCGGTGGACGCCGTCTCCTTTTCAGCGCTAGTTGAAGGCCGCAGCATCCGCCGCAGTTTCCCAGGCGGCATCACCGGGGTTTATTTGCCGGTGGGCGATGCCATTCCCCAGACACGCAGCCTGAGCGAAAGTGTGGGACATTTCATTTGGCAAGGCATTGTCCATATCTGGATTGGCTGGGACCATTTGGCCTTTGTGCTCTGCCTGTGTCTGCTTGCCAGCGGGCGCAGGCTCATCTGGCTGATTACCGCCTTCACGCTGGGGCATTCGCTGTCGCTGGCGCTCTCCTATCTCGACATCATCCGCATTGCCATCGCGCCCGTGGAGGCCGTCATCGCGCTCTCCATCGTCCTCATGGCGCGCGAGGCGATTGGCGTGATGCGCGGTCAGGCGGCAGGCGCTGGCACGGGGCGCATGGCGTTCATTGTCGTGGCCTTTGGGCTCATTCACGGCCTTGGCTTTGCCAGCGCGCTCGGCGCCTTGGGGGTGGCGCAAAGCGAGCGTATTGTGGCGTTGATTTTCTTCAATATCGGCGTTGAAGTCGGCCAGCTCATGTTTGTCGCGGTCATTGCTGCGGCGCTTGCTGCGTTCCGCCTGGTCCATGTGGAGCGCATGGCCGCTTTCACCGCCGCCGTGGCTGCTGGGGCCATTGGCGCCTATTGGACGATTGAGCGCGTCTCCGGCTTTGCGTGGGGAGCCTAAGCACCGTGCGCCCTGCTGCCCGTGAAGCCTATGCGGCGTTAGACAAAGGCGATTTTGAGCGCTGCGCTGCGTTGGCGGCCAAGCTGGGCGGTTCTACGCCGGCGGAGCAAAGCGAGGCCTATTATCTCATGGCCCGTGCGCTCGAAGGCGTTGGCAAAACCAAAGAAGCCTCCCAATGCGCCATCAAAGCCGTCAATCTCCATCCAGCCCCGCAGAGCCTAGCGTATTTAGCGCGCCTCTTCGTGCAACTGCATGATCATGGTAATGCCCACAAAGCGGCGGCTGAGGCGCTGAAAGGCGCAGGCGAGGATGCCAGCGTCCTCGACACCATCGGCAACGTCTTCGCCCGACTTGGCAAGCATGAGGAGGCTGCGGCGACATTTGAGCGCGCGGTTAAAATCGCGCCAAGCAATACGGAGATGCGCTTTAACTTGGCCACCAGCTTGGGCTTTATAGGACGTGAAGTCGAGGCCAAGACGCAGTTTGAAAGGACGGTGGAGGCGGACCCGGGCCATGGCCGCGCTTGGCTCGCTTTGGTGCGCCTAGACAAGCAAAAGGCGCCCATTCCAGCGCTGGAAAAAGCCGCAAGCGCTGCCCAAACGCCCGATGAGCAGACGCGCCTTGGCTATGCGTGCGCGAAGGTCGCTGAAGACCTCGGCGACCATGAGGGCGTCATCGCGGCGTTGAACGCCGCCAATGAGGCCTTCGCAAAAGCCCATGATACGTCCATCGCGCTCGACCTGGAGAATATGAAGGCCCTCAAGACGTCCTTTGCGGACCCCGGCTATTTCGCCAGCGATGCGCCCAGTGCGCAGGCCGAGGGCCCCATCTTCGTGATTGGCATGCCGCGCACGGGTACCACGCTGACCGACCGGATTTTATCCTCCCATCCAGACGTAACCTCCGCTGGCGAGCTCCAATCTATGCCGCTCGCGGTCAAAGAGGCTTCCGGCACACAAAGCCGCGCCATCTTAGACCCTGAGACCATTGCCGCGCTCAGCAAGACCTCGCCCAGCGAGATTGCCGAGCGCTATCTCACGAGAGCCCGCCAGCTCCATGGGACCCACTCCGCCCGTTTTGTCGATAAGCTGCCCGCCAATTTCCTCTACGCAGGCTACATCGCCCGCGCTATGCCAAGCGCGCGCATTGTCTGCTTGCGGCGCAATCCCATGGACAGCATTTGGAGCAACTATAAGCACCTCTTCGCGCTGGGCTCGCTCTACTACCGCTACGCCTACGACCTGAAAAGCTGCGCGCGCTATTATGTAGCCTTCGATGGCCTCATGACATTCTGGCAGCAAGCCCTGCCAGGCCGCATCCACGTATTGGAGTATGAAACGCTGGTGGCTGACCAAGAAGGCCAAACCCGCGCGCTCTTAGACGCCTGCGGCCTCAGCTGGAACGAGCGCTGCCTGAATTTTCACGAAAATACCGCCGCCGTCGCCACCCCAAGCAGCACCCAAGTGCGCCAGCCCCTCAACGCATCCTCAATCGGCCGGTGGAAAGCCTATGAGGCCGCCTTGCAGCCCGCCATCCGCATCCTGGAGGCGGTAGGGATTTCCATCCGTTAGTCCAGGCACAAAAAACGGCGCGGACCCCAAGGCCCGCGCCGCACTTTTCGGTGTCGCTTTTGAATTAGAAGCGGATGGTCGCTTCAATCCCCAAGTTGCGTGGGTTGTTGACCGACTGTGCGTAACGCCGCAGATACACCCCGTCGTTGATCAGGCCTTGGCGGCTGAGATCGTTACTGACGGACGTAATGGCGTATTTGTCGAACAGGTTGGTTCCGTACAGACGCACTTCCCAGTTCTCGGTTTGGTACGTAACGGAGGCCTGGTGGAGCATGTAGCTCGGTAGGACTTCACCGCCTGCAAGAGCGCCTGGGCGTGTCAGAACATTCCCCGTGTAGGTGGTCGTCCAGTTCGCGATGATGGACGCATCACCGTCCAGCGGGTACTCATAGGTCGTTCCCAGAAGGAATGAGTTCCGCGTGGAACCAGGCAGGCGGGAGCCGTCGAGTGCATCAACATCGACTGAGTTGTTGCCGCCAGGGAAGCCTGGTTGGCGAACGTCCAGCAGATTTGGAACCGTTTGGGTCAGTTCAGCATCGTTGTAGGCATAGTTACCGTTGATGGTCCAGTTGTCCGTCGCACGGAACGTAAACTGAAGCTCGAGACCTTTGGATACCGCGGTACCACCATTTTCCGTGATGCCAACGATGCCGTTTTGGGTTGCCCCAGCAAGTTGGATGCCGTCCCAGCCAATGTGATAAATGGCAAGGCTACCGGTCAAACGACCATCAAGGAACGTCCCTTTGATGCCCAGTTCCCTGTTGTCAGTTTCATCAGGACCAAACTGCAATTCATCCGGCAAGGCACAGATTTGCTGGAGACCCATTTCAACCAACTCTTGAACGTTCGGCGGGCAAGGCGCGACGCGGTTTGCGCCGCCGATCCGGTAACCGGTTGAATAGGTGAAGTAGACCAGAATATCGTCCGTAACATCGTAGGAGATGTTAGCTTTCCAAACGACGCCGCTGTCAGAAGCGGAGCCAGGGGTGCCGCCGCCAAACAGCTCAGCGAGCTCTGTGCCCTCAGGTGGCACGATGGGGAAGGACTCAATAATCGGGAAGTCTTGGAACAACGGCAGGCGTTGGCCACCAAGAGAGTCGGCCTGGTAATCATAATACCGCAGGCCGCCCGTGATCGTCAGTTTCTCGGTCACTTCGTAAGCAACCTCACCGAAGAAGGCGAGTTCCCTGGTTTTGGTGTCGATAAACTGAACAAACTCAGCGTTGTCCGGGCGATCAATGCCTGCAAATTCAGGGAAACCTGGGAGGGTCTCTAAACCCTGAAAATCGCGTTCAAAGGTATTGTAAAAGCCGCCAACGACCCAGCTGAAGGGTCCGTCGTGCGTTGAGACCAAACGGACTTCTTGGTTGAACTGCCTAAAGCGGTCAAACCCATTTGTGGGCCCAGCAAAGGCCGGGAAGAGTTCGTAGTCGTAGTCCAAATCAAGCAGCAGGTCTGTAATATCAGACGTGGTGCGTAGTTTTTGCCGCGTAATGGCCGTAGCGGTGACCAGTTGCGCAAAGTCGCCGATATCAATCTCTGATTCCAGCGCGAAGAGGTTTGTGGTCCTCTCGGATGGCTCTGCCAGGCGCCAGGGAC
>JBCCDR010000003.1:0-24397 GCA_039030675.1 Pseudomonadota bacterium
CCGGACAGAGGATTAGGATTGGAAGGAATTGCGGAAGATGGTGCAGCGGGAATGCAGGCTGCTAATCTATATGAAGAATTGTCTACTACTGGTGATGTGTTTGCCGTTCCTGCTGGAGCTTCTGGGCCTGGCCCCCTAACACCAGGTAATGCATATGAATTTGTAATAGCTGCCAAGCCTGGTAGTAAATTATCCCTGGCTACTATGTACGTGCAGTCTAATGACTTATTCTATGCGCCAGGAGAAGCAGGGATTGATCTGTTTGACATGGATGGAAATCCTATATCGGGTGATATCACTGATCAGTTGGAGTTATGGGACGCAGGAACAGAAGAGAATCAGTACCCGGGTGTAGGGGCAGATCAGGCACCTCGCCAGGGGCGCCTTAACCAGCAGATGGCGCAGGTCTGCGGCACGGCTATTTTCATGGCCGCTGGCCTGCCGCTCTATCTTAAAGGTGCTGCCACGCCATAAGGGCGTTTTCCAGCCGCGTTTCGTCAGCCTGCGTCGCTGGCAGGCCGATGCGCACAAGGCTGGGTGACCAATCAAATCTGCGCACATAGATGCCGGCCTGCGCTAAATGCGTCCACAGGGCGTCTGCATCCCCAGCCTCCACCAAGCGAAACAAGTCCGTGCCACCAGCAATGGAAAGCCCCGCGCTTTGGAGGATGGCGTCCAGGCGCGTACGCCCGTTGGCAAGCCTTGTGCGTGTGTCTTCAGCGAAGACCGTGTCGCCATAGGCTGCCGCGCCAATGCGCAGCGCCAAAGTGCTGATGGGCCAATCGCCGAGGCAGCGCGCAAGTCGTTCTAACACGCTGGGGTCTGCAACAACCGCGCCGAGCCGCACCCCGCCCAGGCCGTAAAACTTGCCGAAGGACCGCAACACAATGATGCGGTTCGACGTGACATGCTGTGCCAAGGACAGGTGAGGCGCCAGCTCCCCATAAGCTTCATCAACAATCAGATACCCTTCGCGTTCAGCGATGGTCTCTGCAATGGCCAAGAGGTCATCGGCGCCAAAGCATCGGCCATCAGGATTGTTGGGATTGCAAAGCACCGCGACGTCCGCATGGCTGCCAATGGCGCGGTGATCTCCAAGCGCCTCAACGCGGGCGCCAGCAGCATGCCAAACGCGTTTGTGGTCGCCGTAGCTAGGCTCTAGGCAAGCGACGGTGCGGGCAGGGATAACTTTTGGCAAAAGCGCAATGGCCATGGCGCTGCCTGGCACCGGCAAGACATATGCTTCGGGCACATCAAAGCTTCGCGCCATCGCTGCCTTGCATGCGTCCCAATCCCGCTGTGTTGGCAGGGTCGTCAGACAGTCTTGCGCTGCCAAAATGTCTTGCGGCACCGGCCAAGGCCAAGGGTTGATGCCGGTTGATAGATCAATCCAAGGGCGCGGCGCTTCAGGGAACAGCTGCTCAACAACATCCAGCGCGCCGCCATGGCGCAGGGTTTGTCCGTCTGTCATAGCTGCACGGCGATAAGAACAGTCATCATGACCGCTGCGACGATCAAAAGCGCGCGGGCGTAGAGCGCCAGGCCAGCCTCGATGTCAGCCGCTTTTGGGTCTCGGCCCTCGGCGTTAAGCCAGGGGTGATCCCCGCTTTTGGCTGCGCCGCTATAGTGTCGCGGTCCGCCCAAGCGCACGCCGAGCGCGCCTGCCATGGCGGCCTCAGGCCACCCGGCATTGGGCGAAGCGTGCTTGCTGGCATCGCTGAGCATGGCGCGCACAGCCTGTTTGCGCCAAGCGGCCAGCGCAAACACAAAGCCTGTCAGCCGCGCTGGTAATAGATTGACCACATCATCAAGCCGCGCGGCAAAGCCGCCAAAGGCCAGAAATCTTTCACTCTTATGTCCGATCATGGAGTCCAGTGTATTGATCGCCTTGTATCCAGCAAGGCCTGGCAGCCCCAGCAGGCACCCCCAGAAGAGCGGTGCGGTGACACCGTCGCTGGTATTCTCTGCCAGGCTCTCCAGGGCCGCTTTGGCAAGGCCGCTTTCATCAAGCTGCGTTGTATCGCGGCCCACAATCATGGATGTGGCGTTGCGCGCGCCCTCTATGTTGCCCGCCAAAAGCGGCTGCACAACAGCACGAACGTGACTGTCCAAACTGCGCGAGGCGAGCAGGCTGGACGCGCAGAGGCTTTGCACGATCAGGCTGGCGGTGCCGTTGCCAGACAATGCGCTCAGCCCCCAGGCCGGCAACACGGCAATGGCGACAATGAAAAGCGTTGTGATGGCGCCCAGACCATAGCGTGCCTGATGGGATGCCGATGGTGTGTTGAGCCTCATCTCCAAGGCGGTGATGGCGCTGCCGATCCAGACCACGGGGTGTTTGATGCTGCGGTAGAGCCAGTCCGGCCAACCAAACACAGCCTCAATCGCCCAGGCCAGCAGCATGATGGCAATGGCTTCGCTCATGCCGCGCAGGCGAACAGCGCATCAATGTCCAAAGCCTCTTCCAAGCCATCGGCCAGCGCCTCAAGCGCGCTTTCAACGCTGGCATCATAGTCCAGGCTAGTGTCACTGCCAGCGCCGGCGCGTGACAGCCACGTTTGGCGATAGCCGTCGGCGGCAAACAGGCCGTGGACATAGGTACCCTCAATCATGCCATTTGCGCTGCGCGCGCCGCAGATATGGTCGCCTATATGAACCATCGCACGTTGGGCATCGGGCCCTGCGGTCTCCCCCATGTGGATTTCATAGCCGCTGATATCCGCGTTCGTCAGCGCGCAGGTGCCCGTAACGGGCCGGACGGTTTTTGCGCCGGTCATGGTGGTCTCAACATCAAGGAGGCCAAGGCCGGGCGCACTGCCGGCAGGCCCGTCAACGCCGCTTGGGTCGTGCACGGCCTGGCCCAGCATTTGATAGCCCCCGCACAGCCCAAGCACCCGTCCACCGGTCCGAGCATGGGCTATAATGTCATGGTCCCAGCCTTGCGCGCGCAGAAAGCTGAGCTCGCCTACGGTGGATTTCGAGCCGAAGAGAATGATGACGTCAGCGTCTCTGGGGATGGGCTTGCCGGGCGGCACCCATTGGAAATCCACAGATGCTTCCAGCTTCAGCGGGTCGGCATCATCAAAGTTGGCAATGCGCGACAGCATGGGAGCGCAAACCTTTAGCCCTTCATCTGCCGTCTTGCTGGGTTTTGACAATACCACTGCGTCTTCCGCAGGCAAACGCGCCGTCGCTGAAAGCCAGGGGATGACGCCAAAGGACGGCCAGCGCGTGCGCGCTTCAATGTCTGCCAGGCCAGCGTCAAACAGCCGGGGGTCGCCGCGGAATTTGTTGATGATGAAGCCTTTGATCATGGCCGCGTCGGCTGGGTCCATAACAGCCTGCGTGCCCACCACAGCGGCAATGACCCCGCCTTTTTCAATATCGCCAATCAAGCACACCGGCACATTCGCCGCGCGCGCAAAGCCCATATTGGCGATGTCGCCGTCGCGCAGGTTTGTCTCCGCTGGGCTGCCTGCGCCTTCCACAATCACCAGGTCATGTGCTGCCGTAAGCCGCTCGAAACTCTCCAGCACAGCCGGCAGCAGGCTTCCGCGATTGGCCATGTACTCGGCTGCCTCGGCCGCGCTATGGGCTTTGCCGTGCAACACGATCTGGGACGTGCGGTCGCTTTGCGGCTTTAAGAGCACCGGGTTCATGTCCACATGCGGCGCAAGGCCGGCGGCGCGGGCTTGCAGGGCTTGGGCGCGGCCAATCTCCCCGCCATCAGGGCAGGCGGCTGCGTTGTTGGACATATTTTGCGGCTTGAACGGCGCGACACTGAGGCCCTGCCGCTTGGCGATGCGGCACAGCCCGGCTGTGAGCACAGATTTGCCCACGTCCGAGCCTGTGCCTTGGAGCATAAGGGCTTTGGCGGTCATAGGGGCGCCACAAGGGTGACGCTCTGGCCCGACACATCAGCCTCAACGCCGAAGATATCAGCCATGCGGTCTTTTGACAGCGTTTCGCTGGGCGGGCCGTCGGCGGCAATCTCGCCCCCTTTCATCCAAATCAAGCGGGTGGCAAAGCGCGCGGCAAGTTCAATGTCGTGCAAGACGATGAGCGCGCCGCCGCCTTCGTCTACATAGCGACGAAACAAGGCGAGCACTTGCAGCTGCTGGCGCGGGTCCAGCGCGGCAACCGGTTCATCGGCAATCAGCAGCGGTGTATTGGCGGCAAAGGCACGCGCGCAGTGCATGCGCGCGCTTTCGCCGCCGGAGAGAGTGCTGGCTTTGCGGTCTGCCAGCGCGCTGATATCGCAGGCATTGAGCGCGGCATCCACGTACTGCGCGTCCTCTGGCGAGAGCGCGCTGAGCTGGCCGCCATAGGCAAAGCGGCCTAAAGCGACCACATCACGCACGCGGCTGGGCCAGGCCAGTGGACGGGCTTGCGGCAGATATGCAATGCGGCGGGCCCGCGCATTGGCTGAGAGGCCATGGATGTTTTTGCCATCCAACGTCACCGTGCCCTTCGCAAGTGGGGAGAGCCCGAGGGCGCCGCGTAAAAGGCTGGTTTTTCCAGCCCCGTTGGGCCCGATGAGCGCCACAAGCTCGCCGGTCTTGAGGCGGGTCGTCGCCTCTTTTACCAGGGCGGTCCGTCCTGCTTTCACGCTGATGGCCTCTAACGAAAGCTCAGCCATCGGCCGCTCCCTGGGAGCGCCGGGCGGCGGCGATCCACACAAAGGCCGGCGCCCCAATTAGCGCGGCGACCACGCCGAGCTTAAGCTCGTTGGTTGTCGGCGCGAGACGTACTGCAATGTCAGCCATCACCAGCAAAAGTCCAGCCAGCAAGCCGGCGGGCAGAAGCGTCCGGGCCGGGTCATAGCCCACCCAGGGCCGCACCACATGGGGCGCGATGATGCCCACAAAGCCAATGGCGCCCGCGATGGAGACCGCCGCGCCTGACAGCAGCCCGGCGCCCAGCACGACGGCCAGGCGTTGGCGTTTAAGGTCAAGGCCAAGGCCTTGTGCTGCCTCCTCGCCCAGCGTGAGCGCTGAGAGGCCGCGCCGCGTGCTGATGACAATCGCGAAACCCACCGCCAAAAAAGGCGCTGCAAAGCCGATATCGACGAAGCTGCGGTTCGCCACAGACCCGAGCATCCAGTTGATGAGGTCTGCGAGGGAAAAGGGGTTGGGCGCTAAATTCATCAGCAAGCTCATGGCCGCGCCGGCAAAGCTGGACAGGCCAACGCCAATCAAAATCAGCGTGACGATGGACTGCGTTCGCAACGCCGCAAAAGCAATAATCGCCGTGGCAAGCAAGGCGCCCCCAATGGCGGCCACAGGCATGGCCCATGGCGATAGAGCAGCAAACCCATAATAGATGGCGACTGTGGCGCATAAAGACGCGCTTGCCGAGACGCCCAATACGCCCGGTTCCGCCAACGGATTGCGCAGCAGGCCTTGCAGTGCGCCGCCGCTGATGCCAAGCGCCATGCCGACAACAAGCGCCGCCAGCGCGCGCGGCAGGCGGATGGCCCATATGATGGTGGTATCGGCGCCGCCCCCAAGGCCGAAAAGCGCTTTGAAGACGCGCCCTGGCTCCATCGCTGTCGGGCCCAGAAAACAGGCAGCAATCAGGGCTGCAAGACAGCTGAGGCTTAACGCCACTGTGAGTGCCGAGGGCTTCATGAGTTTGCTTTGCTTTGTGCAAGCGCCTCAATGGCATCGAGCAGATACCAGCCCGCGCAGGATGTCCATGCGCCATCCAAATACACGGTTGGCCGATCGGCCAATTGCGCGCGTGCCACGGGATGCCGTGTCGGGCTCCAGCCGGATTTATGGTTGGTCTTGGGCGCAAAAAACGCAGCAGCGATCATGTCGGGCTGGCGCTGGGCCAACGTCTCTAGCGGCAGCGAGCGCCAGCCCTTCTGGGCTTGGTAATTTGTCAGTCCCGCTTCCACGAGCATCTCATGCATCAGGGAGCCTGGCCCGCTGGTCACCCCGGATGGAGTCATATAGAGTGCCTCTGGAACGTCCTTGCTGGTAGGCAAAGCCGCCAGCCGCGCGTCCATCTGCGCCACCACAGCCTTGCCTCGCTCTGGTTCGCCCAGCCCGTCGGCCATTTCCAGAATGACGCGCTTGATGCCCTCGATGCTGGTTGCCGCGCCCATATTCACGCTGAGGACGGGAACCCCGGCCCGCCTTAAGAACGCCGCTGCCCCCGGTCCGCCGCCATAGGAGCGCACAATCAGGTCAGGTTCCAGCGCGAGCACATCCTCCGCCGTCGAGCGCACCTGCGGCAGCCCCTCTGCTGCCGCACGCATATAAGAGAAGTCACGCTGCGCATCTTGTGACACGGCGCGGATGCGCTCTTTGTCCACCAGTTTCAGAACGAACTGGTCTGCGCAATAATCCATGCTGACAATGCGCATGGCGCGCTCGGGCGCCTCACTGGCCGCGCCTTCGCGTTCCGCGCATCCAAAGAGCAGCAGGGCGGCCAGAGCGCAGAGCCCTGCTTTCCATCCATGCACCAGACCCTTGAGAGCTTGCTCTGTCGTCACGTCTCGGTCCAGGCTCCGCATATTGCCCTGGGCAGGGTGCACCCAGACGCTCACGGACCCCTAGTATCAAGAAAGCCGCAAAGGTCAAATGCGCCTTATGGGCGCTTGGCTTAGAGACAGCTGCGCTCCGCGATTGTCACGATCGCTTTGATCAGCGCACACAATGGCCTAGTTCACAGGCAGACCTTGGCCCGCTTGCAAGAACGGTTAGACATGTCCCAGCGCCTCCATAAGCTCACGTCTCATCAGCACCGCGAACGGTTGATCAATGAATCGTTTGCGCGTCCTGCGCAGCCTTGCGCTGCCGGCAGTGTGGTCGAGCGTTTGGTGATGCAAACCAGCGATTCCGGCGCGGAAACGGACCGCGCGCACCTGAGTTTGCTGTGCCGCCATGCCTCGGCGATCGAGCCGCCGGCGGACGCGCGCCACCACGTCATCAAGATTAGCGGAGGGCATGTGATTTGGGAGCGCCATACCGAGTTCTCGACATACACGATTTTCGCGCCCCAGCGCGAGGGCAAGGGGATTGATTTCAGCCCCATCTCCCTGCTGCCGGAAGAGTGGCTCAATGCCATGCCAGGCGCGCTGCTCGCCGCGACAAGGCTGCTGGTGGTGGAAGGCGCGCCCGATGACGGCGCGCATGACAAGGCCAAGGCGGTGCTTGGCGAGGCGCAATTTGCGGCCAGTTCCATGCGCGGCGGGGCGGCCTATGTGGCCGCTGACTTCCGCCTCCATGGGGATGGCTTTACGCGGTTCTTTGTGATTGACAATTCCGGCAATGACCTGGTGCGCGGCCGGTTGGTGCAGCGGCTGCTGGAGCTGGATATGTACCGCCTTGCGGCGCTCTTGTCGCTGCCGCTGGCCCAAGCCGCCCAGCCAGAACTCACGCAGTACGAAGCAACACTTGCCAGCTTGCTCGACGCCATGGCTGCACCGCCGGATGTGAGCCGGGACCGCGATGTGCTCCAACGATTGTCCCGCGCTGCTGCGCAGATTGAAGCCGTTGGCGCCAATACCGCCTACCGCTTTGCCGCGTCAGAAGCGTATTACCGATTGGTGCTTGAGCGCATAGAGCAGCTGCGCGAGGACCGCGCTGAAGGGCGCGAGCGCCTAGGGGTGTTCATCAACCGCCGCTTGGGGCCGGCCATGCGCACTTGCACGGCTGTTGCAAACCGCCAGGCCGCCATTTCAACGCGTATCGACCGGGTCACGCAGCTGCTGGCAACGCGCGTGGAGGTGTCTGCTGAAGAACAAAATGCTGACCTGCTCAAATCCATGGATGAGCAAACAAAGCGCCAACTGCGCCTGCAAGAAACCGTCGAAGGCCTGTCGACAATTGCCATCACCTATTATGGTGTCGGCATTCTCCTTTATATAGCAAAGGGGGCTAAGGACATGGGCGCTCCCATCCCAACGCCTACGATTGTCGGTGCCGTTGCTGCACCGCTTTTGCTGGTTGGTGCGTATTTTGCGTTAAAAGTGTTGAAGCGCCGCGCGGTTGAGACCATAAAAACAGCCTCGGATTCAAGAAAGGACCGACCATGACTCGCATTCTGCTTTGGGCCACAACTCTGCTTGCCACTTTGCAAGCCTTTAGCGCGCAGGCGCATCCTGGCAATCACAGCCACCCGCACGACTTGGCCCATGTTGGCAGCGATCTAGGCATTGGCATCGGCATTGCGCTGCTGGTTTTGGCCGCAATTGTGCTCACCTTTAAGGCCTTGCGTCAGCGCTAGGCCACTCTGTTTTGCGCGTCCATGTCATACAGGACGTGCGTGCATACGCTGTCATAAGCAAGCTGATAGCGGGCGATTGCCCCGCGTAGCCGCGCTGCGCGCAGCATGTCTTGCGCGGGCGCTGCCGTTTTCGCTTGGTTTTTAATGGACCCGCGGACATCAGCGGTCACGTCATAGCTTTCAAGGTAATCAAGGGCCGCGCTCAAGCTGTCCACACGCACAGCGCTATGACGGTCCTGCGCTCCCTGTGATTTTGTGAACAGGCGAACGCTGGCCACAAAGCCGCGGGTCTCGCGCCGGTAGAGGCCGACCTCATACCAAAAACTGCCGCCGCGCGTGTAGCCGGTTGCCTCACATAAACAAACGCCTGAAAAACGCAGCGGCTTTTTTCCCGTTCGGCGCAAGATGATTTTTGGCGGCGGCGTCACCGCGCTATGCGCACCTGTGTCCTGGCGCGGCAAGGTATGAATGGCCACGGCACTCTCCCAATTTGATTTCGCTAAAAAGCAGACTATCGTAAAGGTTGTATAAATAGTCTTAAAAGTAGTGTCCGCAGACACACAGCAGCGAGGCTCTCATGACGCAAGCGGCCCTCACATGGCCAGACGATGCCTTTTTGCCGCCACCAGCGCTCACGCGTTTGATCGGCGCTATCATCGCGAAAGAGGTTGGCGCCAATCGCCGGATGGATGGGCATCAGCTGCGGCCAGACCGCTGGACGTCTGAAACGCAGCTGCTCGACACGGGTTTGGCGCTGGACAGCCTTGAACGCGTGAACTGCGCGGCCGCGCTCAATGGTTTTTTCCATTTGTCTGACTATGGCGCGGAAGACTATTTGCTTGCCGCCCAGACCCTTGGCGAATGGGCGTGCATCGTCGCCATCTCCCTCTCGCATGGCAGCCAGCAACTCACCTTCGAGACATCAGGCTCCACCGGTGCACCCAAGGCCTGTGTCCATTCTTTTGAAAGCTTGACGGAAGAAGCGCAGCATTGGGCGGCAGACTTTAGCGACATTCGCCAAATCGTGGCGCTGGTGCCGCCGTATCACATTTACGGCTTCCTCTGGACTGTGCTGTTGCCAGCGCTTGCCGACGTGCCCGTCGTGGACGCGCGCTTTGCATCCGCCTCTGCGCTGAAGGAGGCGTTGGCACCGCCTGGTACCTTGGTGGTTGGCGCGCCCCTTCATTGGCAGTACATCGCGCGCAGCTTCTTATCATTGCCACGCGGTGTGCACGGCGTCACCAGCGCGGCGCCCATGTCCGCGCAGCTTGCGCAGCAGCTTGAGGCGCAAGGGCTTGAGACACTCACCCACGTTTACGGCTCCAGCGAGACAGGCGCCATCGGCGTGCGCTGTGCTGCGACAGGGCCTTATGCGTTGCTGCCCTATTGGGCCTTTGATGAAACACAGGAAGACCTGCGCTTGACGCGCGGCGGGGAAAGCGCCGCGCAGCCAATGGATACGCTGGTGCCGCTTTGCGGCGACGCCTTTGAGCTGCGCGGCCGCACAGACGGTGCGGTGCAAGTGGGCGGCGAGAATGTGTTCCCCCAGCGCGTTGCGGCCCGGATTGAAGAGCATGCCGACGTCGCCGCTTGCTCGGTGCGCCTGTGTGAAGACAGTCAGCGTCTGTCAGCGTTCGTAGTGCCAGCGGCGCCTGGCGTTTGTCAGGCTACTTTGGAAACTGAGCTGCGCGCCTTGTGTGCAGATGAGCTGCGCGCTGCTGAACGGCCTACGCGCTTTTCCTTCGGCGCTGATGTGCCGCGCACCGCACTTGGCAAGGTCGCCCGCTGGTAAGCGCATCACGCACCTAAAAAAAGAGGCCTGCCAGAGGCGGTTGGCAGGCCTTTAAAAGGTGCAGCTTTTGATGGGTCTAGTGTTGCTTTAGCTGGTAAAGCAGGTCACCGACCAAGCTGTCATATTGATTTCTCAATTCAAAAACCTCTTGGCGCAGGCTGATGCCTTGCAGAGCGATTTCTGCAGCGCTCAGGCTTTCATCGTCCACGGCGATATCGCAGCTGAGGTCATGGGCCGGGTTATAGCTTTCCAGCCAGCGCACGGCGCTGGACCAATCGGCTTCGGTGCCGACGCGGTAGAGGTCATGATGGTCTGGCGATTTGCCGAACAAGCGGACATCGCAGACGATGTCGCCACTCTCGCTCTCATAGAGATTGATTTCATACCAGCGCGGGACGGTGTTGTTCCAGCCTGTCGCCATTGCAACATGCCGGCCGGTAAATGTCATCGGCCGCGTGCCCGTGATGCGCAGCCGGTGCTCAAGCAGCGGGCCCTGCGCAGGGGTTGCCAGCGCGGCATCTAAGGGGCCGCTCTCAAGTGCCTCGGCTGCAAATTCATCGTCCGCTGACAGGGCATCATCGGCCTGGGTATCTGGCACAATCTGGCGCAGCGCTGGCGATACAGCGTCGGCCACTTGGTCATAAAGTTGAACATTAGGCATGGGTTTGGTGGTCCTTTTGTGAAGAGGGGGGAAGGGAGAGGTTTTGCGTTTGTGCGCGCCCGAAAATGGCGCTCAAAACATCTCCATAGGCATGGCGCAGCACGGCAATGCGCTGCGATATCTGGCTTTGGCCAGCCGCAAGGGCGGCTGCTGTGCTGCCATGGGTCGCGGCGCGTACATCTACGACTGTAACAGCAACAATGGGGTCAAACTGAGTGACAACCGCGCGCAAGCTGCGTGGGTCGCGGGCGTCATAGACCACGTGTAGCGGCATATCATTGCCCGCTGGCTGCACCGCAATATGCGCTACAAACCCAGCTGCGCTTTCATATATCGCCAGGTGACACGGGCCTTTTTCAGCCGTGTTGCGCGCTGCCACCAGCAAGGCGCCTTTAAAGACAAAAGGGGCTTTGCCAGTGCGGGGCAGGACAATATCTGTCCAGCCTTGTTTGCCGCTCGCTTGCGGCTTACAGCGCGCCATGACCGTCATTGCTCGGCGCCTTAGCGGTCAATGGCTGAGTTGCCGGCAAACATTTGCCGCAGCTCGCTCAGCTTGCTTTGCAAAGCGCGTTCACGCTCGCAGCTGGTGATGACCATTTTTGCAAGCGCTTCTGTTTGCGCCTGGGCTGAGGCCCCGCCGGGGTCGTCCACCTGCGTGGCGCGCAGGCCTTTAAGAATAACGCGCAGTTCTTGCTCGCGCTCACAGCCTTCATCCACCAATGTTGCCATGGTTTGCAGCTGGTCTTGCAGGTCCTTCACATCCGGCGTGACAAACAGGGTATCAACCTCACCATCGGCGCCGTTCATCATCGCCAATTCTTCAGGTGAGAAGAAATCCTCATCAAAATCTACGTCGCTCGTCGCATCCGTCATATCCATTCTCCTTGACTAAAGTGCGGCGATCAAACGCGCTTGATGAAAATCCAAATGCCTTTTGATGCATCGTTCGTCTTCATTTGAATGCGCACTTTGGTGGGTGCCATTTTGTAGTCGAACTCATAGTCAAAGACGGTGTTGATCTCGCCTTTGGACACGGCTTGGAAGAAGTTCTTGTAAAAGGCGTGGCCTTTGGCGCAGGGCGCGACGTCGTTGAAGAAGTTTTTGCCCATAACGTCATCGGCTGAGCGGCCTGAGATGCCAGATTCAACGTGATTGTAGCGCATCACATTGCCTTGTTGGTCCAGCAGCATGGCCCCAAAGGGCAGGCGCTCGACGCGTTCCGGGTCGACGGCAAGAAGGTTTGCAACGTCGTTTGATCCAAACTTGACCATTTCCATTGTGAGTTCTCCATATGTCTCAATGCGGCTCCATCAGGGGCCTATTTATGCATGTGTCGGCGGCGCGGTGCGTTCACGTCATGTGCCCTGGCCACGCCAGAAAAATGAGGTTGCTTGCCGCAAGCCTCAATACACGCAATACGGGTAACATCTTAAAAAAACGAAAACTGAGAGGCTGAAAATAAAGGCAAATAGGCCTCTAGGCTCTCATTCATTAATAGGAGCGCTCTTTTTACGAGTGTCATTTAGTCTTTGTTAACGATGACGGCGTCATCCAGGGGGCTCTCTCTTATCGTCTTTGAAAGATCCCCCCTTATGACCGCGTTGCCTGCCTCCTCTGCCCGCCCGGTGCCAGCTTCTCATCAGCAGTCAATGCCGACATATGATGTGGGGGCAGACCAGGTCCTTTCGCTGACGCAGATTGAAGCGGTGGCGCATCACCACGCGCGCGTGGCCCTGTCTGCCTGCGCGCCCGGCCGCATCGCCACCAGCGCTGCCTTTTTGGGCGAGCTGGTCTCCCAAGAGCGCTGCATCTATGGCGTGACAACGGGGTATGGCCCGCTGGCCAACACGCATATTGACCCGCGCAGTAGCGACGTGCTGCAGCGTAAACTCGTCTATCATCTGGCCAGCGGCGTTGGCGCGCCGCTGCCGTGGGCGCAAGCGCGCGCGATCATGCTTTGCCGCCTTCAAGCGCTCAGTCAGGGCTTATCGGCCGTCTCACGCCGCGTGCCTGACATGCTTGTCGCTGCCCTTAATGCTGGTCTTGCGCCTGTCATTCCTGAGAAAGGCACTGTTGGCGCCAGCGGAGATCTCACGCCGCTATCGCATATGGCGCTTACGTTGATGGGCGAGGGGGGCTGGCGTGATGTGGAGGGGCCTGTCACAAACGCTGATGCGTTTGACCGCATGGGAGCAGCGCCGCTTGAGCTTGGCCCCAAAGAAGGGCTTGCTCTGGTGAACGGTACGTCCGCCATGACCGGCATTGCCGCGCTCAATGGCGCCCAGGCGCGCCGCCTCCTCAAACTGGCATGCTGCCTTAGCCTCATGAATGCGGAGATTTTTGAAGGCCACTTGGCGGCCTGGCATCCGCTGGTTGGCGCCGCGCGCGGCCAGCCTGGCCAAGATGCCATTCACACGCTGCTGTGGGCGCTGACCAGCCAAGGCGCGGCGATGACGCCTTTTGAGCCCCTGCCGCCGCTTTTAGATGGCGCAGGGGACGTGCGCGCCGATCAGGCGTATCCCCAGGATCCCTATTCCATCCGCTGCGTCCCCCAGCTGCTTGGCGCGTGTTTGGATATGATAGAGACGCATGATGCCATCGCCGCGCGCGAGGTGTCCGCTGTGACCGACAACCCGCTTGTCTTTCCAGAGCAAAGCGCGCTGATCCATGCGGGCAATTTCTTTGGGCAGCATGTGGCCTTCGCCTCCGATGCGCTCACGAACGCGGTCATTATGATCGCGGTGCTGCTGGAGCGGCAAGTTGCGCGCATGACGGATGTCTCCCAAAACCAAGGCTTGCCGGCTTTCTTGCAGGGCAATCAAACTGGTCTCAACAGTGGTTTCATGGGCGCCCAGGTAACAGCCACCGCCTTGGTGGCAGAAATGCGCACGCATGCGGCGCCAGCGTCCATTCAGTCAATTCCCACCAACGCAAACAACCAAGATGTCGTCACTATGGGCACGATTGCCGCGCGCCGCGCCAATGCTGTGCTGGCGGATGTGTCGCGCGTTGCGGCGATACACGCCATGTGCGCGGTCCAGGCGTTAGAGCTGCGGGCGCGCAGTGGCCGCACAAAGCCTGCACAGATCAGTCTCGCCATTGGCGATTATGTTCGCGCGGTCAGCCCATTCTTAGATGAAGACCGTCCCTTGTCGGCAGAGATTGACAGCCTTGCTGACCGCTTTGCTGCGCCGGGTATTCTTAAGGATATTTCGCAAGGCCTGCCGTCCGTGCAAGAGGCATTATCGCAATTTTAAGTTGTAATCTTTAAACCATAGGTGTTCACGCTGCTTCGGCAGTGGGACACTCGGTTCAGCCAATGGCCAGACCCGAGTTCGAGATGGGGCATCCTTGCTGAGAGCGTAAGCACTCAGGCCAAGATGTTCAAACAAAGGAAGGCCGTTAAAGGAGATTTTCCATGGCTGTAGAAAAAACCGTTGCATCCTCAAGCCTTGCTGAGGTGGTTGACCGCGTCCTTGATAAAGGCGTTGTGGTCGATGCGTTCGTGCGTGTGTCGTTGGTGGGCATTGAGCTGCTCGCCATTGAAGTGCGCGCCGTCATCGCCAGTGTCGATACCTACCTTCGCTACGCCGAAGCTGTTGGCTTGACCACGGACCCTGTTGAAGTTGCTGCCTAGGTAGCTGTTTCACGCCAGGCAGAGCAACGCTCAGGCTGCTTCCCCTCACGCGCGCGTTGCTCTGCCTTTTCTTTCTTTTTGCTTGCGTCCTGGAGCGTTCGCCATGAAACCGACCTCGTCACCTGGAACACCTTATGCCTCCGGCAATGTGCGCAAAAGCGCGCGCAGCTACTTAGCGCAGCTGCGTGAGGAGCGGCTTGCACGGCGCAATGGCGCATCGGCCGAAGAGCAAAAAACAGATCAGGCGGCGCTGGTGAAGATAGCGAAAAAACGTCGGCCTAAAGTCGGCAAGCGCGGTATCCGTGTGCGTGCAGAGGACGCTGGCGCAAATACAGAAGCGTCAATCATGCCCGATGCTGCTGAAACGCCGCCCGCGCCCAAGAAAAAAGCAAAAGGGGCAAAAACGCCCGATAGACAAGCTGAAGCGGGTACGCGAATGCGTGCCGGCGTTGCCAAAACGCGGGCCGCAGCACAGGCTGCGCAGCGCCAGATGAGAGAGGCGCGTGCGCAGCAGCGTGAAGCCGCCGCTCGTCAACGACAGGCGGTGAGGCCCACGCGCCGGCCCGCGCCAACCCCGCAGAAAAGTCTAGCAAGGCCGCCAGCGCCTTCAGCCCCGCCCGCCCGGAGCGCAGCGCCGCTCACCCAATTACGCGGCATCGGTGATGCCATGTGCCGCCGGCTTGCGGATGCAGACATAAAATCACTCCATGACCTGGTCGCAACGCCAGCGGATACCCTGCGCACGCGGCTTGGCCCGGTGAGCGCGCTTGCGAATGTGGAGGGCTGGCAAGCCCAGGCAGAGCAGCTCCTGAAGGGGTAAACCGGAAATACATCCTACGCGTGTATTTATTTACCTTCAGTAACTTCTCATTAACCCTAAAGTTGCATTTTTCCCAGGTACGCCAAGCATATTTGGCGGGGAGGACATAAAGGACCGCAACTGATGAGTGTAGATAAGGCGCCGCTGAGCGCCTCACCAGACATCGCTGGAGACATGGCCGAAGAGCTGAATGCGGGCGTTGCGCTTGCGGGGCGGAGTTTCAGCGATGATTTCGTTGTCACCCATGAGCTTGATGCCTTGGCAGAGCGGGCGCTGCGCTATTTGGATGCGCGTATCCCGGTTCATTTTCGCGGCCGCGCTGGGTGCGGTAAAACAGCGTTGGCGCTGTATCTCGCCCATGAGCTAGGCCGCTCGGTCTATTTCCTCAGCGGGGATGCCATGCGCACCACAGAATCGCTGGTTGGCCGGGAGACCGGCCAGAAAACCCGCCATGTGGTTGACCGCTATGTGCATTCTGTCAGCAAGGTCGAGCGCGAAACGTCCATCGCCTGGCAAGCCGATGTGCTCACCCAGGCCGCCCTGGGCGGCGGCACCTTGGTCTATGATGAATTCACCCGCTCCCCAGCGGAAGCGAATAACGCGCTGCTCTCGGTCTTAGAAGAAGGCGTTCTGATGCTGCCAGCCGCCGCAGGGCAGGGCAGCTTTGCGCCTGTGCACGATGATTTCCGCGTGCTTTTCACATCAAACAGCGCTGAATATGCCGGCGTTCAAGCCGCGCCCGATGCGCTCATCGACCGGATGATTACGTTTGATCTTGATGATCTAACGGCGCAGACGGAGACAGCCGTGGTCGCCCATCGCAGCGGCCTGACCAACCAAAACGCCAGCTGCATTGTCGGCCTCGTGCGGGCCTTCCGCGCCTCGGGCATGGCCCATCAAGTGCCCACCATGCGTGCCAGCTTGATGATCGCGCAGGTGGCGCATCATGCGGGCTTGTCCGTGAGTGTTGATGATCCCGCTTTTTGTGAAGTCGTTGTGGATGTCCTGGCCTCTAAGCGCCGCCAAGATGGCGCTGCTGAGAGCGACCTGTCTGCCCTGATCGCGCAGCATTGCCCCAGCGCGCCAAAACGGCGGCGGGCCTGACCCCCGTGGGCAAAGTCGTCCATCACAGCGGCGCCTCCACGCTTGCCGATGTGCTTGACCGGGTCCTGGACAAGGGCGTCGTGGTCGCGGGCGATGTGGCCATTTCCTTAGTCGGCGTAGAGCTGCTCACCATCCGGTTGCGTTTGCTGGTCTCTTCTGTGGACAAGGCCAGGGAGATGGGAATCTCCTGGTGGGAGACGGACCCGTTTCTCAATTCAAAGGCCAAATCTCTGGAGCTGGAAAAACAAGAGCTCACGGAGCGTGTCGATGCGCTTGAACGCCAGCTGCGCCTTGCCGAAGCCGGCGGCAAAGTCCTCAAAAAACATGACTTAGAGCACATCACCGGCCCTAAGGAGACGTCATGACGTCACGCAAAACCCGCCGCGCAAGCGCAGATGAGATGGCAGACGCAAAGGCACGCCTGAAGGATATGGGCGCTGGCCTTGGCTCCCTTTTTGACACTGTCAGCAAGCTCTTAGAGGAAGCGCGCAGCGATCAGCCGCGCAGCGCCTCTCAAGGCCGCCGATGGAAGACCCATATGGACGTGCGCGTTGGCACGCTGGATGACGTGATCGCCGCCAGACACAGTCCCCAGCGCCCGGCGCCGAAACCCTATGGTTCAGCTGCTGAGCCGGAGGCTGTTGAGCACCACGACACCGGCGAGGCTTTGATGGTCATTGTGACCCTCGGCGAGGCCCGTCCAGCCGATATGACCCTTAGTGCTGACCAAGGCACGATCACGCTGACCTGCGGGCGCTGGTCAAAGCAGATCATAGCCGGCCCGGGTTATGACGCTGGCAGGGCTGAGCGCATCGTCCGCCCCGGCTATCTCACCTTCTTGGTGCCTTCGGCTCAGGACACCCCACCCAAGCAATAGGACCCGTGCAGAATGCAACGCTATGTCTATGGTATCATTCAAGCTCAAGACGTTTTGGAATTTGACGTTCAAGGCATCGGTGACGGCGCTCCGCGCCCGCAGTCCTTCCCGCTCGGCGAGGGCCTGGCCATGGTCTCCACGCCCTACCGGGGAGAGGCTATTCGCCCCAGCCGGCGCAATATGATCACCCACACGAAAGTGCTGGAAGCCATCATGGCGCAACAAGATGTGCTGCCCATGCGCTTTGGCACCGTGCTACCCGCAGCGGCTGATGGCGAGACCATTCTGCGCGCGCATAAACAGCAGTTTGTCGACGCTTTCGGCAAAGTCGGTGGCTGCCGTGAACTCTCTTTAAAAATTTACTGGCAAGGCAGCACAGCCTTTGATGAGGTGATGGCCGCGGACGAGGATTTGCGCGCGGCCCGCGATAGCTTGGCCGAACGCGACCCCAAACAAAGCCACTATGAGCGCATTGAGTTTGGCAAGCAGGTGGAAGCGGCCATCGCGGCAAAGCGAGACAAAGAGGCGCGCGAGATGCGCCTGCGCCTCCAGCATCTGTGCACTGAATTTTCACAAGGGCCTATCAGCGATGATATGATGGTCGCTAACTTCGCCTTTCTTGTCACGCCTGACCAAGAAGCCGCCATTGATGAGGCGTTGGCGCTGCTCGATCAAGTGCATGGCGCGCGCGTGCGCTTTCGCTATGTGGGGCCCATGCCGCCCTTCAGCTTTGTCGAGCTCAACATCGACCCCTCAGCCGCGCCGTTGGAAGGCGTTTAGGGCCGCGTCCATGGGGCTGGTCACAAAACTCCTCAGCCTTCCCGTCAGCGTGCCTGCTGCTGGCATCAAAGGGCTGTTCCTCAAAATCCACGAGACTGTGGAGGCGCAATATTACGATGCTGATGGCGTGCGCGCGCAGCTTGTGGCGCTGGGCGACCAGCTGGATGCGGGCGCGCTTGATGAAGACACTTATGAGGCGCTGGAAGAGCAGCTGCTTGATCGTCTTGATGAGATTGCAGCCTATCAGCGCGCCAAAGCGAGCGGGGGTCAGTCGTGACCGCGTCCGCCCCCACGCGAGACTTTCACGTCAAATTGGTTGAAGGCGCTGGCCCAGCGCGTTTGGCCCTTGATGATTTTCTGGCGCTTGGCCTGTCCCCAGGGGATTGCATTCAAGTGGGAGATGCCGCTCAGTTTGCAGCCTTGCCTGCTGCTGGGCTTGAGCAAGGCTTCCTGTGCTTGCCGCGGCAAGACGCCCAGGGCCTCATCGATGGTGCCCTGCAGCCGGTTCAGGCAGCGCCGGAGGCACACACGCAAGCGTCGCAAATCCGCTTTGCTGACGTTGGGGGTGTGTCAACGGCGTTGGGGCGGCTGCGCGAGATGGTGGAATTGCCGCTGCTTCGCCCGGATGTGTTTGACCATCTCGGCATTGCCCCGCCGCGCGGTGTTTTGATGTATGGCCCGCCTGGCTGCGGCAAGACCCTGATCGCCAGAGCGCTGGCGGAGGAGACAAAGGCCGCCTTCTTCCAAATCGCCGGCCCTGAAATTGCGGACAAGCATTTCGGCGCCTCTGAGGGCCGTTTGCGTGAGATTTTTGAAGCGGCCCGGGCCGCGGCGCCTGCCATCATCTTCATTGACGAAATAGACTCCATCGCACCGGCCCGCTCTGGGCTCTCCAGTGAGAAGCAAGCAGAGCGCCGCATGGTCGCGCAGCTGCTCACGCTCATGGATGGCCTGGATGCCCGCGGCGATGTTGTCGTTCTGGCGGCCACCAACCTGCCCGACCTGCTCGATCCCGCCTTGCGCCGGCCAGGCCGCTTTGACCGAGAGATCGCCCTCAGCCCACCCGATGTCATTGGCCGGGAAGAGATTTTGCGTATTCACACACGGTCCATGCCCCTTGATGCGACCGTGTCGCTCAGCGCCCTCGCGCAGCGCAGCCATGGGTTTGTGGGCGCGGACTTAGCCAGCCTTGCGCGCGAGGCGGGCCTTGCCGCTTTGCGCCGCAGTCCTTCTGTCGCTCTGTCTGAATTGTCGGTCTCCATGGCTGATTTTGATGCTGCTTTAACGCAAGTGCGCCCGTCAGCTTTGCGCGCCTACCAAGTCGAAGTGCCGCGCGTAACATGGGATGATATCGCCGGCGCGCAGGCCGCTAAGGATGCTCTGCGCCAAGCCATTGAGTGGCCAGCGCGCTATAAGGCGCATTACGCGTATTTGCAGTTAGCGCCGCCAAGCGGTGTCCTGCTGCATGGCCCGCCGGGAACGGGCAAAACGCTGCTGGCGCGCGCGTTGGCCACTGCGGCTGATGCCAATTTCATTAACGTGTCGCCCAGCATGCTCTTGTCGATGTTTTTAGGCGAAAGCGAGCGCGCCTTAAGCCAGCTTTTCGCGCAGGCGCGGGCCAATGCTCCCTGCGTTCTCTTCTTTGATGAGCTCGACGCCATCGCGCCCTCGCGCGCGCCGGGTTTGAGCGAAACGGCCAGCCGCATCGTCGGGCAATTCCTCACAGAGCTCGATGGTCTCGCCGACCGTCCGGGGTTGTTCGTGCTGGGCGCTACCAATCGGCTGAGCGCCATTGACCCCGCGATCGTAAGGCCGGGCCGCTTTGATTTGAAAATCGCGGTCGACCTGCCAGAGCGCGATGACCGTGAAGCACTCTTCGCGCACTATTTTGCAGGTGCGCCATCCGAGGCCCTAGATTTTGCGGCTTTAGCTGCTGAAACAGAGGGCGCGAGCGGCGCCGACATCGCCGAGCTGGCGCGCCGGGCCCGGCACAACGCTTTGATGCGCACGCTGCAAAGCAAGCACGCGGCAGCGCCTGAGGATATCGTCATCCTGCCCAGTGATGTGCGGGGCGCGCTCGATGAGTGACGCAGCGCTCATTTGCTACGGCGTTGTTGATGCGGCGGATGTGCCTAAGGGGCGGGCAGGCCTGCGCGGGGCGTTGTTGCGGCCTGTCTCCAGCGGCTCTCTTGCGCTCCTCACAAGTGCCCTGGCCGCTGATGCCTTTGCAGGTGCCTCCCAGACGCAAGTGGAAGAGGCAGCGCAGGATTTCCACGCGGTGATCAATGCTTGGTCTGCGCAGCGCAATATCCTGCCCATGCGCTTTGGCACGCTCTTTGATGGTGAGGCAGCCGCATTGCGGTATTTGGCGCGCCAAGGCGGCGCGCTTACCGCGGCCTTTGCCGGCATCTCTGGCATGCAGGAATGGCGCGTTGCTGTGCGCCATGCGGGCGGTGAGAAGCCCGCGCCGGCGAAAGCGCAGCCGGGGTATCTGCGTGCGCTTCAAGCCAAACGCCGCCAGGAAAAACAAGAGCAAGACGACGTCACCAGGCAGCTAGAGGCCTTGGCCGGCGTGCTGCAAGACCATGGCGCTGTCCTCTGCGATTGCGTGCTGGATGCCAAGGGCTCTGGCACCCTCACAACGCTGTGGCCGCGCGGGCAGGCGGGCGCCTTCATGCACCATATGAGCACCTATGCTGACCAAAGCGGCGCTATCTCCTTTGACGTGTTCGGCCCGGAAGCGCCCTTTACCTTCGCGGCCCAAGGCCTGCCAGCCCATGCCGCATGAGCCCATATCCGTTCACGCGCACTCGCAGAGCCTCGCCAATGAGGCGCTCAGCGAGGTGCTTGGCGGACTCATCGATACCGGTGTGGTCCTGCAAGCTGATCTGACCCTCACACTGGCCGGTGTTGACTTGGTGTATGTTGGCCTCAAAGCCGTTATTTGCGCCGCTGATTCAGAGCCCGCGCAGGCCGCTTTAGGCCGGCATGAGATGGTGCCATGACGAGCCATGGACAGGCGCAACATGCACCCATGGGCTGGCTGGATGGGTTTGCGGCAGCGCCCTGCGCGGACGCTGGGCATCTGTGTGTGCCACTTGGCGATGTTGTTGCCTTAGTCTGGCCTGGACACAGCCAAGGCAGCTTAGCGCGTCTCAGCCAGCGTTTGCTGTGCGTGGGCCAAGCTCAGGCGGTTTTGCCAGCCCGCCTTGGCCAGCGCATCTGGTCCGCCCATGCCACAATGCGGGCTTTGCAGCATCGACAACACGCCATCGGTAAGACCCTCGATGATCTGGGCACAATGCGGCAGCTCAGTGTGTCCATGCCGGTCGACTTACCGCCTGATGTCCCCGCTTTTGCAGATCTGCGCAGCAAGCATAAAGCCCGGCAAATGGCGGCCCAAGCGATGCTAGCAGCATCTACGCCGCTGCTGGCCATGATGGAGCGCTGCGACGTGGCACCCAGGACCGTGATTGGCCCCGTGCAAAATGGTCCGTCACGCTGCGTTTTGCATCTGCTTTTCCCGGCTAAAGACGTCCATAGCATCGCGCAGGTGCTGTCACAGGCCCTGTGCGTTGCGGGCGCCTGTGCTGTGGTAGGGCCGTTGCCGCCTTTTGCGTTCATCAGCGGCGGCAACGCGGATTGCGTTAATGGATGAGCTTGGCCTAGACGTTTTTGCGCTGCCGCAAGACGCTTTGACTGATGCGGTGCAGAAAGCTGCTGGCGCGCTGAGCGACGAGGAGGGGCGCCTCACGCTGGACCCAGCGTCCGTTGAGCGCGATTTGGCGAAATTGGTGCTGGTTATGGTGGAATTGCTGCGCCGGCTTATGGAGCATCAAGCGCTTGCGCGCATGGACCGGGGAACGCTCACAGATGCGCAAATTGATGCGCTCAGTGATGCTCTGTTCAAGGCGCAGAGCAAAATCGATTCGCTGCGAGAAGCCTTCGGTATCGCGGCTGAGGACTTCAATATCGATTTAGGGCCACTGGGCACGGTGCTTTAAGCGCGCGGTTAGCCTTTCTTAACGCTCTCGCGCAATAACAACCTATGCGTGTTTTATTGTGGGACTCGTCATGCGTCTATTCGCGTTTCTTTCCTCCAAAGGCTTGGCTATGGCCTTGCTGCTGCTTTGCGGCGCAGGCGTGCCAGCAATTTTGTTTGTCTTAAGCAAGCAGCCTGCACCCTCGGTTGATCCGGATCTGCTGCTCTATAGCGGCTATGGATGCTGCTTATTGACATCCCTGCTGAGCATTGCGCTGTCCTTTTCGCGCACGAAAGAACCCGGCGATGACCCACAAACAACGCCCTACGACCCGCGTGATGCAGCAATTGACGCTCTGCTTGAACGCGTGAGCCGCGCTCACAAAAGGGCTGATGAGCGCCAAGATGCCTTTCTTGAAGCACACGCTAAAATAGCAGAACGAATGGTCCGCGCGACGACCGATCTGGAAGCAACCAATGCCGTCCAACGTGCGGCTGCCGATGGGTTGTCCGGCGTTTTGGCGCAAGTGCCGCAAACGCTCTCCACCTTGCAAAACCAGTTACAGGCCTGGTCCGGCATTGACCCGGTAGACTTTGACGCCGTTCGAAGCCAGCTGAGCACCACCGCCCAATCTCTGAGCGAGACGCTGGCCGTGCTCAGGGCCGGCGCGCAAGACTGCGAAGAAACAAGCGTCTCGTTAAAGTCCGTGGCAGAGAGCGCTGGCGCTGCGACAGAGGATTTGGCCGGCGCCGTGCAAACCAGTGTGGACCGTTTCGATACTGCAGCGCAGATGGCCGAAGACGCGGCGCAGAAAGTCAGCGCCGCCGGTGCCAGCGCTGATCGGCTCAGCCGTTTGGCGCGGCGCGGCCTAAAGCAAGCGGTTGCCTCCTTCGGGGAAGGCCGCACTGCCCTCACGGGGGCTGCAGGCGCGTTGAACGAGGCAGCTGGACGTGTCAGCGTGGCTAGCAGCAGCCTCATGGAGACTGCCAACGCCCAGCAAAGCACAGCCCAAGAGGGTTTGCAGGCGCTGCAAGCCCAGATCGAGGAGGCGAGCCAAACCCTCGCGCAGCATGTCAGTGACACCGCTGCGCAGGCACAAAGCTGTATTGACGATACCGCAAGCGCCGCTCCGGCAGCGCTTGAACGTGCGCTTGAAGCCCCCGCGCAGGCGCTTGAGGCCTTGATTGGCTCCCACCAAGACAGCTTGAGCGCGCATGTGGATGCCCTCGCAGGTCATGGCGACGCGCTGGCCCAGGCGCGCGCGACCTTAACGGCTATCTGCGCTATGACGGAGGCTGTTGAAACGCAAAGGCAGAGCGTCCAATCGGCGCTGGGCGAGCAGCTGGCGGCTCAGGCTGATACCTTCGCGCCGCTCGCGGCTTTGGCCGGGCCAGCACAGACATCCTTGCAGGCTTTAGTGCAGCTCAACGTGGACGCCTATGACAAGACGCTGAAGGCCGCGCAAAGCGCTGCAGAGGCCGTCAAGCAAGCCGCGCTGGAACCACCGCAAGAGCTGAGCGCCATCATTCAGGCGGTTGATGAGACACGTGCGTCGCTGCTGAACGGCTGGGCGAAGCTGGAGCGAAGTATACCTGATACTGTCGCGGACGGGCAGGACAGCTTGGGCGCGCGCATCGACGGCCTCAGCGCCACTTTAACGCAGCTCGCCACGCGCGATGAGCCTGAAGAGCTTGGCGCCATTGCCCAAGCCGTGGATGATATCCGCCTGTCTCTCTCGCGGGGCTGGGCGGATTTAGAGCAGGCCATGAATGAGGCTGTTGTAGATGGCCAGCAAAGTCTAACGGCCCGTGTCGACGGCCTGGGCGCAACCCTCACGCAGCTCAAAGGCTTGGTCGATAGCCTGCCCTCGGAGCTGAGCATGGAAAATATTGGGAAGACACTCGAAGAACGCTTTGCTTCGGGCCTGGCCGGTGTGGCCTGCGCGCAGGAAAGTGCGCTTGCCGGCGGCGCGGAAACATCCAAAATGGTGCGCCAAATCAAAGGCCAGGTGCTGAAACTATCAGACACTGTTTCAACCCAGCATGAGGGTGTGCTCGGTAGCTTAAAACAGCTGCGCAGCCAGCAAGTCGCGCCGCTTAAGGCAGCTGTGAAAGCACTACCGGCCGCTGTTGCTGACCCGGTAAAGGCCTATGTGGATGCGCAAATGAGTGCGGTTCTGGCCCGGTTTGAAGCGCAGGTCCCTGCCATTTTAGAAGAGGCGGCGCGCGCCAGCGCACCTGCCACGCCCGAACCCACGCCGCCGCTGTCTGAGCAAGACAGTTTGGAAAGCGCGGCGCAAGATGTGGCCCACCCCTTGGGGGGGGGGGGCTCCACGGTACCTTGTCATCTGTCCATGCGACAATACGACGTGGACGAGCTACAGCGCGACGCGAAGGAAAACTTACGACACGACGCGTAAGATCCAATATGACGCGCCGACCCGATGAAAATGGACGATTTTTCGACAATACTATTTGACTGTTTTTGGGCATTTTTACCGCGACA
>JBCCDR010000004.1:0-22995 GCA_039030675.1 Pseudomonadota bacterium
CTCACGCCCACCATCGGGGCTGCCATTCTTATCGGCGCTGTGGGCGGGGTCTTGGTGGTCTTCGCCGTCCCGTTCTTCGATAAGCTGAAAATTGACGATGTGGTTGGCGCGCTGAGCGTGCACTTGGTGGCTGGCATCTGGGGCACCATGGCCGTGCCGCTCACCAACGATGGCACCAGCTTCCTCACGCAGTTCATCGGCGTGGTCGCCATTGGCGCCTTTGTGTTCGTCACCAGCATGATCGTTTGGATGATTTTGAAAGTTACCGTGGGCATCCGCCTCTCTGAAGAAGAGGAGGTCTCCGGCTCGGACATGGCCGAGCTTGGCATGGAAGCCTACCCAGAATTCGGCCGCGGCACACAGAAGATGGCGGGCTGAAACAAGATAGGCCCCGGCAGCGCCCCTCCTCCCCAGGGTTTTGGCGCTGCCGGGCCGACTGTCTCCCTCAGGGTCCTTTGCGGGTCCTACTGTGCCGGTGCTTCACCTCGTGTGAGCACCGGCTTTTTTTGCCTCGCATGACGCCTCCAAGGCCGCTAAGACACGGGCTATGCAGTTAAATCCTATCTGGCAGGGCTTGCCATCCTATCCTTTTCCGCGTCTGCGCGCCTTGTTGGACGGCAGCGCGCCAGACCATAACGACCCCATTGACTTAACGCTTGGAGCGCCCAAGCAGCCACCGCCTGATTTTGTGAGGCCCATTATTGCGGAGGCGACACTCGATTTTGGCAAATATCCGCCCATCGCCGGGACCCCAGCGCTCAAAGTAGCTATCGCTGACTGGCTGCGCCTGCGCTACCGCGCCCATGTTGCTGAGCGGGCCATTCTGCCTTTGGTGGGCACGCGCGAGGGCCTTTATATGCTGGCGCAGCTCGCTGTGCGCCCTGGGCGCGATCATGTGCTGCTGCCCAACCCCTACTACCCTGCTTATAGCGCATCCGCCTTGGCCATGACCGCCAAGCCGGTCTACATGACATGCGATGCAAGCACTGGCTTCCTTCCAGATTTGGGCGCCTTATCAACGGCAACGCTGGAGCGTACGGCGCTGATGTTCCTGTGTTCGCCCAGCAACCCACAGGGCGCAGCGGCAACAAAGGGATATCTCAGCAACGCCATCTCACTCGCCCGCAAACACGGCTTCTTGCTTGCGGTTGACGAGTGCTACGCAGAGATTTGGACGCATGAGCCGCCCTGCGGCGCGCTTGAAGCCGCCGGCGATGACCATGCCAACCTGGTTGTCTTTCATTCGCTGTCAAAGCGCTCCAACGTGCCGGGCATGCGCAGCGGGTTTATTGCCGGCGACCAAAGGGTGATTGCCGCGTTTGAAAAACTGCGCAGCTATGGCGGGCCGACCATGCCGCTGCCCCTTCAGGCGGCGTCGGCAGCCCTGTGGAGCGACCAAACCCATGTGGATGCAGCGCGCGCGCTGTATGAGGCGAAGTTCGCTTTGGCAGAGGATGCGCTGGGCATCACGCGGCCGGCAGGCGGGTTTTTCTTATGGCTCCCGGTCGAGAATGACGAAAAAACAGCCTTAGCGTTGTGGAAAGAGCACGGCGTGAAGGTTTTACCTGGCCGCTATCTTGCCAGCGACTCAGAAAAAGGCCAGAATCCCGGCGAAAATCATATTCGCGTTGCATTGGTCGAAGGCGTATCGCGCACCAAAGCAGCATTGGACAGACTGGCGCCAGCTTTGCAGTAGGGCAAGGCCATGGCGCGCCCCGATTGCTGAAGAGGACCGCGCCATGGCATCCAGCGCTCGTTTGCCAGCCACGCAAAGCCCCCCGCCGCTTTTGCCGCAAGCGTTTAAACGCAGCTTTAAAGGCCTGCTCCTGCGCTTTATGGGCCTGGGCATGCTGGCCTTGGGCCTGATTGCGCTCGCAGCGCTGGCCAGCTTTGATAGCGCTGACCCGAGCTTTAACCAGGCCTCCAGCGCGACCATCCAAAATCTGCTGGGGCTGAATGGTGCACGCTTTGCCGACCTTGCCTTTCAAAGTTTAGGGCTGGGCGCTGCCTTTGCGCTTTTCCCTCTGTGCACGCACGGCCTGCGCTTCGCTTGGGGGCTGAACTGGGTTTATCCCCAGCGCACATGGCTGGTGCTCGCCATCGGCGCGGCCTTGCTGGCCATCGGCCTGGCGGGCCAACCAGTGCCATCGGGCTGGCCGTTTGCCGTGGGGCTTGGCGGCCTGGGGGGTGACAGCATTGCTGGACTATTTAGCGCCTTAAACAGCTGGTTTGAGGGGCTGGTTGGTTTCTCAATTCCCGCATGGCCCTTTGCCTGGAGCTGTTTGCTTGCTGGCGCTTTCATCTGGGTGCTTGGTCTGGGCATTGGCCTGCGCAGCCTGGTCTTTTCAGGCACTATGCTGCGCGTTGGCGCCTCCCAGGCTGGCAAAACGCTCGCTGCCGGCGCTGGGCTGGTCACACGCACCGCTCAAAGCCTGCGCGATCGCCGGGAGGAAGCGCTGGCGCAGGCCGATGACGTCCCCCCAGCGCCGCGGCCCAAACGCCAACCAAAGCCTGCGCCAGCCGCCGCGCCCAAGCGCGGACCCATCTTGGTGGATATGCCGCTGTCGAAGCCAAAGCCAGAAGCACCGCGGCAGGTCTCCATGGACCTGGGCGATGGCTACCGCTTGCCGGACATTGATTTGCTTGCCAAAGCCAAAGCCCAATCGGCCGACCCGTCCATAAGCCGCGATGCGCTGGAGCAGAACGCGCGGCTGCTGGAAACGGTGCTCAGCGATTTTGGCATCAAAGGCGAGATTGTCGGCGTCAAACCCGGGCCCGTCGTCACGCTCTATGAGCTTGAGCCGGCAGCCGGCATCAAAGCCAGCCGGGTGATCGGCCTGGCCGATGATATTGCCCGCTCCATGAGCGCCGTCTCCGCCCGCATCGCCGTGGTGCCCGGACGCACGGTGATTGGTATTGAGCTGCCCAATGAGATGCGCCAGATGGTCTCCTTCAGAGAGTTGGTGAGTTCGGATGCGTTCCAAACCAGCCGCTCCAAGCTGCCCATGATTTTGGGCAAGAATATCGGCGGCAGCGCCATCGTGACGGACTTAGCGCCGATGCCGCATCTGCTCATCGCAGGGGCAACGGGCGCAGGTAAATCCGTTGGCCTCAACGCCATGATCCTCTCCATGCTGTTCAAGCTTTCGCCCGCGCAGTGCCGTTTCATCATGATTGACCCCACGATGCTGGAATTGTCGGTCTATGATGACATCCCCCACCTGCTCGCGCCTGTGGTGACAGACCCGCGCAAAGCCGTCGTCGCGCTCAAATGGGTCGTGCGGGAGATGGAAGACCGCTACGCGAAAATGTCCAAAATCGGCGTGCGCAATTTAGAAGCCTTCAACCAGAAAGTCTTGCAAGCCGAAGCCTCCGGCGTGCCATTGACTCGCGAAAGCCAGGTCTATGACAAAGAGACCGGCGAGGTCACCAATGAGGTCGAAGAGCTCGATTTTGAAGAGCTGCCCCTCATCGTGCTGATTGTCGATGAGCTCGCTGACCTCATGGTCGTCGCCGGCAAGGACATTGAAGGCGGCGTGCAGCGCTTGGCGCAGATGGCCCGGGCCGCCGGCATCCACCTCATCCTCGCCACCCAGCGCCCCAGCGTGGACGTCATTACCGGCGTCATCAAAGCCAACCTGCCCACGCGCATTTCCTTCCAAGTCACGTCCAAAGTCGACAGCCGCACCATCTTAGAGCAAATGGGCGCGGAACAATTGCTTGGCCGCGGCGACATGCTGTTCATGGAAAAAGGCAAGAAGATCACCCGCGTACATGGGCCTTTCGTGTCGGATGATGAGGTTGAAAAGGTCGTCGCGCACCTGAAAAAGCAAGGCCGGCCGGAATATATCGAAGCCGTCACGACAGAAACGGATGAAGAAAGCGGCGGCGGCATCCTCATGGAAAGCGGCGATGCCAATGGCGGCAACTCGCTCTACGACCGCGCCGTCCACATCGTGCTGACCGACCGCAAGGCGTCGACCAGCTACATCCAGCGCAAATTGCAGATCGGCTATAACCGCGCTGCCAATTTGATTGAGCGCATGGAACAAGAAGGCGTCATCTCCCCCGCAAACCACGCTGGCAAGCGCGAAATCTTGGTTGATGACAATTCTTAAGGCGTTCCTTTGCGCTGCCCTCACGCTTGGTCTGACCGCCAGCGCCGCAGCGCAAAGCCCGCCGCCCGTCAGGACGCTCACCGAGCAAAACCTGGTCGATATTTTGGTGGGCTCGTGTATCCAATCCACACGCAATTGCGATGCGCGGCCCTTCATTCAAGAGGTCAAAGCCGCCCTCGCAAAAGGACTGGTGTTTCAAACCATTGCGCCAGAAGGCGTGCCAGACGATGGTCTGGTAGCAGCCGTGCAAGGCATCGGTGGCGGCGGGCCTTGGGAGTATGTGATTGAGCGCGCCAGGAAGCAGGGCCTTAAAGAAGTACCAGACCCGCGCCGGCGGGTCGTGTCTCTGCTGAGCACCTATACGGGCAAAGACGTCACCGCCCTTGTCCGCTCTGAAGCTGCAGGCGCAACCGCCGCTGCGCTGCTTTTGTCGGCGGAGATGGGCATTCCAACCTTAGATGGCGGCATCACCGGACGCGCCGTGCCGGAAGTGCAGCAATCCATCCCCTGGATCAACGGCATCGCCTCCATTCCCACGGCCATCATCACGCCCTGGGGCGATGAGATCATCATCAAAAGCGCGGTGGATGAATACCGCGTGGAAGACATCAGCCGCGCCATTGCCGTCGCCAGCGGCGGGGACGCCTATATCTCCATGACGCCCATGACCGGCGCGCAGCTTTCTCAAGGCATCTTGCCTGGCAACCTGTCTGAAGCGGAGCTCTACGGCCGCACCGTTCGCGAAGCACGCGAGGCTGGCAAAGACCCGATTGCAGCGCTCCTTAAAGTCAGCGGCGGCACGAAGCTTTTCGAAGGCGTCGTCAGCAAAACCCGAGAACGCGGGGAGCGCGGCTTCAATTGGGTGGAAGCCGATTTTAAAGGCACGGGCGCCTTTGAAGGCCGCACCTACACCGTCTATGTGAAGAACGAAAACATCGTCGGCTGGTTGGACGGCACGCTCAGTGCGATGTCACCTGACTATATCTATAATCTCGATCCGGATACGGGCGAATCCACCCTTGGCGTCGGCTATGGCGGCTACGTGGTGGGCGAAAAAGTCGCCCTCGTTGGCATCCCCGCCCCCGCCAAATGGCGCAGCAAAAAGGGCATAGAGCTCATGGGCCCGCGCCATTTCGGCTTTGATTTCGACTATACGCCCATTGAAGAGTTGCAGCGATGATTCAAGTGCTAGGCCATTAAGCGATACCCGCCCGTCTGCGTCACCAGCAGCTGCGCGTTCGAAGGGTCTTCTTCAATCTTCTGCCGCAGGCGATAGACGTGGGTTTCAAGCGTATGGGTCGTGACGCCCGCGTTATAGCCCCACACCTCATCGAGCAACTGATCGCGCGGCACCGGCCGGCCGCCGGCCTTGATCAGGAATTTGATGATGGCGGTTTCCTTGTCCGTCAGCCGGACTTTTGCGCCATCGCTATGCGTCATGAGCCGGGCGCTGGGCTTGAACTCATAGGGCCCGACATCAAAAGTGGCATCATCGGTATTTTCATGTTGGCGCAGATGCGCGCGCACGCGGGCATGCAAAACGCCAAAGCGCACCGGCTTTGTCACATAATCATTGGCGCCGCTATCCAGGCCTAAAATGGCATCGGCGTCGCCCTCAAGAGCGGTGAGCAAAATTACCGGGCAGCGCACGCCGTGTTTGCGCATCAGCTTGGTGAGGTCGCGGCCGTCCATATCAGGCATATTCACGTCGCAGACGATGAGATCGTGCTTGCCGCTTTTGGCCAGCGCCAAGCCCTCAGCGCCATTGGACGCTTGGTCCACATTGAACTCTTCCTGCAGCACGAACTGGTCAGCCAGCCCTTCGCGCAGGTCATCATCATCATCAATCAATAAGATAGAACGGCTCATAACGCCTCCCCCTCCCGAGCAGCGACGCCGCACCATAGCCAAGCTTGCTGGGAATTTCCACTGGGAGCAATGCACCCTTTGCTCGGCAAGGTTTGCCCACGGCGCTGTGTTGCAACAGGCTTAAACCCGGCAAAACCAGGGTTTTGGCTTTGGCACCATCTTTGCAATCTTACCGGCAGCAAAAGGCAAAAAGAAAGAGGCCCATGGCCAACGTGTCCGTCAGCACCCTGCAGCCACAAACGGTGACCATCCTCTCTGGAGGCGAGCGTGTCTCCAGCGAGAGCACTGCGCCCAAAGACAAGAAGGGCTTCGGCTTTGGCGATTTTATCGACATGATCAATCCGCTGCACCACATCCCAGGGGTCGGCCAAGTCTACCGCGCCATTACAGGCGATACGATTAGCGACAATGCACGCCTCGCCGGCGGCGGGCTCTATGCGGGGCCGCTGGGCATCGGTATAGCCGCGGGCACCATTGCCATGCGCGACAATCGGGCCAGCGAGGCCGCCGCGACACAGACGGCGCAAGACGGGGCGGTACGCGTTCCCATCAATGATGGGATTGGGCCAGAGCGCAAAGCGTCCCTGCCGACAGATTTTGACGCCTATCATAAAATCGCCGCGCAGCACTGGACGCCGGCATCCCTCGCGCCGCTGGCAGCATCGCTGCAGAGCACTATGGGCCAAGAGCTTAAAACGCCTGCGCAAGAGCGAAAGGAGGCAGCGGAAACGCTGGCGCCGGTCCCAACGCCCCAGGTGAAAACCGCTCCGCTAAAAAACGCAAAGCCGGAGATGAATGCGCAGATGTGGGCGCAGATGCTCAGCAATCTGGAAAAATATGAAGCGATGAACGCCGCCAAACCTTAACGTGACCGCATGAGCTTGCTGCGCGCGGATACCACAGCCCTGACACTATCTCTGACTGATCAGCAATGGCCGATGGCGATAGGGAAGAACGGTGCGACAGACGCCCGCCTTAAAAGAGAAGGCGATGGCAAAACGCCGCTTGGCCGCTATTGGCTGGAGACGCTTTACATGCGCACTGACCGCATTCAAGCGCCACATTGCACACTGCCAACACACGCTATGGCAGCCAGCGATGGCTGGTGCGACGACCCAAGCCAAAGCGCCTATAACGCGCTGATCAAGCGTCCCTATGAGGCAAGCCATGAAGCGCTAATGAGAGAAGACGTGCTGTATGACGCGCTCATCGTTCTGTCACACAATCGATGGCCCGCAGTGCCCGGCTATGGCAGCGCCATCTTTTTGCACATGGCCAAAGAGGACGGCGGGACGCTGGCAAGCACACAGGGATGCCTGGCGCTCAGGCCAGAGGATTTCCAGACGATGCTCACGCTATTGCCGCCGCGCGCGGAGATAGAGATTGTCTAGCGCGCCCCGAAAAGCGCGGTGCCTAACCGAATGACCGTCGCGCCCATGGCGATGGCGGCGGGATAATCGCTGCTCATGCCCATGGAGAGGACGGGCAGGCGATGGCGCTCAGCGATTTGCTTGAGCAGCGCGAAATGCGGCGCTGGGTGGTCATCAACCGGGGGAATGCACTGGAGGCCTTGCACCTCTAGGCCGCATTCTTGCTGGCAAAAGGCAATGAAATCATCAGCATCAGGCGGCAGGATGCCGGCCTTTTGCGCTTCTTCCCCGGTATTGATTTGAATGAGGATAGGCACTTTGCGGCCCTCCTCTTCCATGACACGCGCCAATGCTTTGGCAATTTTGGGCCGGTCGACGCTATCGATGCGGTCAAACAGCTGGATGGCTTGCCGGGCTTTGTTGCTTTGTAAGGGGCCAATCAGCGCCAAAAACACATCAGGAAAGCGCGCGCGCAGGGCTGGCCATTTGTCCGCGGCCTCTTGCACACGGTTTTCGCCGAACAGCCGGTGCCCAGCCTCTAGCACCAAGGCGATGTCCTCTGCTGGTTTGGTTTTCGAAACGGCCATGAGCGCAATCTCATCCGGCGCGCGGTCGTAACGCTTGGCTTGGCTGGCAATTTGCGCCATCACGGCCGCAAGCCGCTCATGAGGGCCGGCAGGTGTATCGGGTGAGTGTGATGTGGTCATATGGCAGGATGTATGGGAAGGCGCTGCGCGCGGCAAGCCCTGCGCTGTGCGGGCGCAAAGGCGGGAAGCTGGTACGCCCTGGCCGTCATGTGTCCGCCTTTGTTTTTCTTGGGCCAGAACACATAAAAAGCGCTGACATCGCCGCGCTTCACCCCAATATCGGCGTAGTGGTGCGGGACTATGATGATGCGTGCGCGGCGGATGTTGCGCATCTTCTCGCCTTGTGCAAACGCCAACGCCGCGCCGTGTTTTACGCAGGCCCAGCAGGAACAGCGCCCAGCGGTGTCGGCCTGCACGTCCCGCGCTGGCGCCGCATTACCCGTGCTAAGCGAACCTCCTGCAGTGTCCACTCCATGGCAGAAGCCATCCGCGCCCGCCGGGCAGGGGCCCATGTGGTTTTTGTTTCGCCTGTGTTCCCAACCGCCAGCCATCCTGGTGCAAGTCCCGCCGGTTTATTTTCGGCGCGCCGATGGGCACAGGCCGCGAAGGCTGCGTGTTTTGGACTTGGCGGCATAACTATGAGCAACGCCCGGCAGGTCATGGCAGGCGGACTTTTTGATGGTGTCGCTGGTATTTCGGTGTTTCTAGAAGGCTAGAACTTCAGGTTGGTGCCGAGGAAAATTGCCGAATCGGTCGAGCGGATATCCCCGAAGATGGCCTCATCGCGGAAACCAGACAGCCGCAAGCTGCCACCCAAAGACAGACGCGGCGTGAGCAAATAGCTCGCGCCCCATTCGACGGCATAGGATTGGTCATGCACCAGGCCAAGGCTGCGGCCTAAAGAACTGTAGCCCAGATCTTTGGCTTGACTGCCGCTCAGCGCCAGCGATGTCTCCCAGCCCTCGCCCAGATACCGCATGTCGAGGCCCAGGCCCATCAGCCCATAATCATAATCGGTATCGCTGAGGCGCATGAGAGCGGCGCCCACTTGGAAGCGCGCAAAATCCACACTCAGGCCGACATTATAAGCCTGGTCGTTATCATCCGTGCCCGTAAACGCAGCGACCGGCGTGACGCCCAAGACGGTGATCGGCCGGCTGATCAATGACACGCCAATACCCGACACATCCCCGTCAATGTCCACATCCTGTGAGACAAGCGTCACCGAGCTGCCATTGAGCCGCGGCGTGAACAGCCCGAGCGGCGATGGCGCGCCCACGCTCAGCCGGTCATCAAAGGGGGCCGCGCGGCGATTGGCAATGCTGTCCACACGCGATGCAGCCAGCGGATCGCTGATCAGCGGTGGGTCTTTAAAGGTGAGAAAGTCGTCTGTGTCGTCAGCCGCCAATGCGCTTGTCATCGCTGCACACACGCCCGCAACCGCGAGGGCGGTTTTTAAAGCGGTTCTTAACAGCGGCGAAGACATAGCACTCTAAATGGAAATTACGGTTGTCACTCTCAAGCACACTATGCGCTAAAGCCTTGCAATTGTGTGACTTAATTCTGACAGGCACGCTTTGGCGCGGACCTGTTGCAAGCAAACCACGCTCGCTTCAAGAAAAAACCATTGGCCCGCAGCCTGAGAGCGGGTAGGAAATCTCCAGCAATCCTGCGGCCCGCTATGGCCTGAGGGAGCCGGAACCAAGCGGTGGCAGAGACTATGACGACCATGATGCGGCAGCTTGCCTGCCTGACTGTTTTCCTTGCCTTCACGGCCTGCGGCGGCTCTGGCGGCAGCGACTCGGTGCGAATCGATGAGCCCGAAGCACGCACCTACGCGCTTGGCGTGAACGGCTATTTGTGGCGCGCCTCGCTCGATACGCTCTCTTTCATGCCCATGGACGGCATTGATGGACAGGGCGGCACCATCTTCACTGAGTGGTATGTGAACCCCGACGTGCCCACCGAACGGCTGAAGGTCAATGTCTTTGTCCTTGATGAAGCACTGCGCGCGGACAGCTTGCGCGTCACCGTGTTTCGCGAGGTGGCAGGGCCTGACGGCTGGAACGCCGCGCCCGTGCGCGCAGGTACGGCGGAACGCATTGAAGATGCGATCCTAACGCGCGCGCGGGAAATCCGCATCGCCGTCATCGAGAATGATTAGGCAGCAGCCCCCGCAATGACACAGCGCGAAGATCGCTATAACGCGGCGGATGTAGAGCCACGCTGGCAGCGCCTTTGGGATGAAGAAGGCGCGTTTGAAGCACCCCGCGGTGGTGACATCGCCTCGCCGTATTACGTCTTAGAAATGTTCCCCTACCCGTCTGGCCGCATCCATATGGGGCACGTGCGCAATTATACCCAAGGCGATGTGATTGCCCGCTATAAACGCGCCCAGGGCCACACGGTTTTACATCCCATGGGCTGGGACGCGTTCGGCATGCCAGCGGAAAATGCGGCCTTTGAGAAGAAGAGCCACCCAGCCACCTGGACGTACGCCAATATTGATGCCATGCGCAGCCAGCTGAAACGGCTGGGCCCGGCCATTGATTGGAGCCGGGAATTCGCCACCTGCGATGCGTCTTATTATGGCAAGCAACAAGCCCTGTTTTTGAAGATGCTTGAAGCCGGGCTGGTTTATCGCAAGAACGCGACCGTCAATTGGGACCCAGTTGACTGCACCGTGCTTGCCAATGAGCAAGTCATTGACGGCAAAGGCTGGCGCTCTGGCGCGCCTGTCGAGCGGCGCGAGCTTACGCAGTGGTTCTTTCAGATCACACAGTTTGCCGATGAGCTCTTAGAGGGCCTGGATACGCTTGAGGATTGGCCTGAAAAGGTCCGCCTCATGCAAGCCAATTGGATTGGCCGCTCTTATGGCCTGCAGGCGGAGTTTGCGCGCACCGATACGGGCGAGAGCATTCCTGTTTATACAACGCGGCCCGACACGCTCTATGGCGCGAGCTTCCTGGCCATCGCAGCAGACCACCCGCTTGCCAAAGCATTGAGCGAAGACAATGCCGAGCTTGCCGCCTTTTGCGCGGAGTGTGCAGCCGGCGGCACATCAGAGGAAGCGCTGGAGAAAACCGAGAAGCGCGGCTTTGATACCGGCCTGAAGGTGCGCAATCCCTTGGTGCCGGACATGGAATTGCCCGTTTATGTGGCCAATTTCGTGCTCATGGACTATGGCACCGGCGCGGTCTTCGGCTGCCCCGCCCATGACCAGCGGGACTTGGATTTCGCGCGCAAATATGGCCTGCCGGTCACGCCTGTTGTGCTTCCGCCAGAGGCTGAGGCGGACAGCTTTGCCATTGGTGATGAGGCCTATACGGGGCCCGGCACGCTGTATAACTCCGGCCCGCTGGATGGCTTATCTGCTGAAGATGCGAAAGCACAAGCCATTGACATCGCAGAAGAAAATGGCTGGGGCACACGCCAGACCACGTTCCGTCTGCGCGATTGGGGCGTTTCGCGGCAACGCTATTGGGGCTGCCCCATTCCGGTGGTGCATTGCCCCACGTGCGGCGTCGTACCGGTCCCGAAACAAGACTTGCCCATCACCCTACCAGACGATGTCACCTTCGACACGCCCGGCAATCCGCTGGACCGCCATCCCACCTGGCGCAAGACCTGCTGTCCGGAATGTGGGGGCGAGGCACTGCGCGAAACCGATACGCTCGACACCTTTGTGGATTCCTCCTGGTATTTCCTACGCTTTGCGGGGCTTGATGAGGCAGAAGCCTTTGACAAGGACGCGGCCAATCAATGGATGCCGGTCGATCAATATATCGGCGGCATTGAGCATGCCATTCTCCACCTTCTCTATGCCCGCTTCTTTACGCGCGCCCTGAAAACCTGCGGTCTTGTTGACCATGAGGAGCCCTTCAAACGGCTCTTCACGCTCGGCATGGTGTGCCACGAGACCTACAAAGCAGCTGATGGGCGCTGGGTCATGCCGGAAGAGGTAGAGCGCCAAGGCGACAAGGTCGTTCTGCTGGAAACAGGCGAAACGGTGACGGTCGGCCGCTCTGAGAAGATGTCGAAATCGAAGAAGAACGTCATCGACCCAGACGACATCATTGCCCAATACGGCGCAGATGTCGCGCGCTGGTTTGTGCTGTCAGATTCGCCGCCGGAACGGGATTTTCTGTGGTCGGATGTGGGGCTGGAAGGCGCGTGGCGGTTCATCCAGCGCGTTTGGCGCGTTGCTGGCCAGTGTTTGAAGGCCAGCGAGGCCGGCGCAAGGCCATCCAAGCTAGAAGGCGATGCGCTCGCGCTCCACCGCCATACCCACAAGGCCATTGATGCGGTGACGACCGCGCTGGAAGGCATGCAGTTCAACAAGGCCGTGGCGGCGATGAACAGCTATATCAACGGCATCGATGCCGGCATCACAGGAGATGGCGCGGCCTGGGCGCTGCGGGAAGCGGCGGAAACGCTGGCCTTGCTCATGGGCCCCATGGCGCCGCATTTGGCCGAAGAGCTTTGGGCGGAGCTGGGAAAAGATGAGCGGCTCTATCAGGCCGCTTGGCCAAAAGCAGACCCGGCTTTGCTGGTTGAAGACAGCGTGACCATCGCCATCCAGATCCGCGGCAAACTGCGCGACACCATCGACGTGCCCAAAGACCTGGACAAAGGCGCTTTGGAAGAACGCGCCCTCGCGCAGCCGAAAATTGTGGCGGCCCTTGACGGACAGACCATCCGCAAAGTGGTCGTGGTGCCTAACCGTATTGTGAACGTGGTCATATGACCCGCGTACAGTTGCTTGTCACCTTTCTCTGCCTTGGCCTTGCAGCCTGCGGGTTTGAGCCGCTTTATGCCACCGGCCCAAACGCCGCCAATATCCCGACGGCCCTGCGCACTGTCAGTGTGTCCCCGCTGAAGGATCGCAGTGGACAGTTATTGCAAATCGCGCTCGAGCAACGCCTGCAAAACCAAGATGTCCCGCCGGACTATGAGCTGGACATCGATATGCGCCAATCCACACAGTTTTTCGGCATTCGCGGAGACGCCGCGCCAACACGGCAACGCGTGCGGATGCAAGCCACCTACCGGCTCATCAATCTGCAAACGCAGGCCGAAGTGTTTAGCGATGACGTGCTCTCGGCTAGCACGATCGACATCGTCGACAGCGAATACGCCACCTTTATCGCTGAGGAGGCGGCCGTCGAGCGTAACGCGCAGGTGGTTGCCGATAGAATACTGTCGCGGCTTGCCCTGTATTTCAGAGCGCTCGCCCAAAACAGCGCGCCATGAAGCTGGCCGCCAAAGACGCTGCAAAGGCGTTTTCAGCTCTATCAAATACCAATCATATCGTCGTCGCTTACGGCGAAGATGCAGGCGGTGTGTCTGATATTTTGGACCAAGCCGAACGTGCCATTTGCGCGGATGATGCCGCACGCCAAAACGGACGTGTCCTACTGCGGGCAGAAGACATCTCAGGCGACACCGCAAGATTGGCGGACGAGGCCGCACAGCCAGGCTTCTTTGGCGACCTGAAAATCCTGCGTGTTGGCCCAGTGACCGATACACTTCTGCCAGCGCTCAAAGCCGTGAGCGAGAGCCCGCGCAGTGCGTTTGTGCTCGTCGAAGCGGGCGCGCTCAGCCCGCGCAGCAATCTGCGGCAGTATTTTGAGAAAGCTAAGAACGCGCACATCGTGCCCTGTTACCGCGACGACGCGCGCGGCGTTGACCGACTGATTGATGATGTCTTGACGTCAAACGGCGTGCAGCTCAGCCGCGATGCCCGGCAATATCTCCAAACAACGCTTGGCGCGGACCGGGCGATGAGCCGCAGCGAGCTGGAAAAAATTAAGTTATTTGCTGGACTTAGCCCCAAGGAGCCGCTTGATTTCGATACCGTAACGGCCTTGGTTGGCGACAGCAGTGAACGCAGCGCCAGCGACCTCGCCGCAGCGGCTTTTTCAGGCCAAGCAGCACAGGCGGAAGCGCAGCTGAGTGCAGCTTTTACGCAAGGCATTCACGGCATCGAAATCACACGGGCCCTGTCACGGCGGGCGATACGACTGCTCACCGCGCGCGTTTTGTTAGACGATGGCGAAAGCGTTGATGGCGCGATGAAGGCACTGCGGCCGCCCGTGTTCTGGAAAGAAAAGGCAGCCTTTCAAAGCCAACTACAGGCCTGGAAGCGCCCAGGGCTGGAACGCTGTATCGCCATTCTCAATGAAACCGAGCTGAGCCTAAAAGGCAGCGGACCACCGCAAAGCGCGGTGCTTGGCAGAGCCATCCTTGCCATTGCTGGCCAGCTGAAAAGATCGCGGCGCGCGCAATCCTAGACCACTTTAAAACGGGCTGGGACCTGCTTTGGCATTGGCAAGGCGGCGGCAGACTTCGTCCAGTTGGTCGAGCGATCCATATTTGATGGTCACACTCCCGCCTGCTTTGCCTTTATGGGCAATGGAGACGGCGAGCCCCAACGCATCAGAAATATCGCGGGCTAAGCTGGCTGTCTCCGCATCTGGCTTGGCTTTTTTGTTTGCCCGGCGCGGACCTTTTTGGCTGGCATTCACCAACGCTTCCGTCTCGCGCACGGATAGGCCACCGGCAACAATCTGCTGCGCGATGTCCAGCGGCGCCGGCGCGGACAAGAGGGCGCGGGCATGGCCCATAGAGAGCGAGCCATCTTCCACCAAGGCAGCCACACCCTCCGGCAAGGCAAGGAGGCGCATGAGGTTGGCCACATGGCTACGGCTTTTGCCAACCAGGCCGCCAATGGCATCTGCACTATGGCCAAAATCTTCACTGAGCTTGCGATAGGCCCGCGCCTCTTCCATCGGGTTGAGGTCGCTGCGCTGGACGTTTTCAATCAACGCGATTTCAAACGTCGCCTTATCGCTAAGCTCTTGAATTATAACGGGAACTTTATGGAGCTGCGCGCCTTGGGCAGCACGCCAACGGCGCTCCCCAGCGACGATTTCATACAGCCCTGGATCATTCTTCATGGGGCGTACAAGGATGGGCTGTAGCAGGCCGCGATCCTTGATGGATTTAGACAGCTCTTCAATCAGCTCCGGCTCAAAGACCGTCCGCGGCTGGTCGGGATTGGGCACCAACAGGTCGAGAGGCATCTCGCGCAGGCCTGTGTCACCACGTTTGGGCTGCAACGCTGTCACGTTGTCGGTGGGATTAACCCGCACCTCTTCGCCAAGCAAGGATGACAGTCCCCGGCCTAATCCGCGCGAATCCGATTTCTTGCCCATGGGCCTCTCCCTTTTCCCCTTGCTTGATGCTTAGCCTGCGGCTTGACGCTTCTGCGTCCGCCGGAGCATCTCACTTGCCAACTGAATATAGGCCCGAGACCCTGGGCATTTGTAATCATAAAGCAACGCCGGTTTCCCATGCGACGGCGCTTCCGACACACGCACATTGCGCGGGATCACTGTCTTATAAACCAGATCGCCCAAGCAGCTGCGCACATCGCTGGCGACCTGTTCAGACAGGTTATTGCGCCGGTCAAACATGGTGAGCACCACGCCGTGCAGCCGCAGTTGCGGATTAAAGTTAGAGCGCACACGGTCAATCGTGCTGAGCAGTTGGCTCAGGCCCTCAAGCGCAAAGAACTCACATTGCAGAGGCACCAGCACGCTATGCGCGGAGACCAAAGCATTTAAGGTCAAAAGCCCTAACGAAGGCGGGCAATCAATGAGCACATATTCAAACTGCTCAAGCGTTGCGTCTTGCCGCAAGGCGCCACGCAGACGGTGCGTGCGGCGCTCGACTTGCACCAGCTCAACTTCGGCAGCGGACAAATCCATGCAGGACGGCACGATGTGCAGGTTTGGGATCGCGCTCTTTTGCATGGCATCGCCAATGGAGGCATCACCCAGCAATACGTCATAAGAAGAGACAGCGCGGTCATCCCGGCCAATGCCAAGCCCTGTCGACGCATTGCCTTGCGGGTCTAAGTCAATCACCAGGACGCGGCGGCCGACAGCTGCGAGGCCTGTGCCCAAATTGATGGCTGTCGTGGTTTTGCCAACACCGCCCTTTTGGTTCGCCACACAGATGATTTCGGGGCCAGTTGTCTCCGCGCGGCGGGGTGTCAGGCTGCCCTCAGCATCGATGGGCTCAATGTTCACAGCTGCGCTCTTCATCGCGGCGTCACCTCATGCAGGCACAAAATCCGTGCCTCTTTATCTGTTTCACTATGCACTGTTTCTGCGCGAAACGTCCAACATTTTGTGGCCTCTTCAATCTCATCCGCAAGATTTTGACCCTTTGGCAGAATCCACACTGTGCCGTGATGCTGATGTTTGTAGCCGAGCGACAGCAGTTTAGGAAGAGGCGCAAAGGCGCGGGCGGTGATCACGTCGGCCTTTAAGGGCTCCAACGCTCCCACCCTGTTGTTGTGCAAGACAACTTTTTCCACAGGCGGGATGGCGCGCAAAGCCTGGCGCTGAAACGCGATTTTACGGGAATCACTTTCCACACTGTGCAACGTTATGGGACGCCTATGGGCTAAAAGGAGCCCGGGAAGCCCGGCGCCTGAGCCCAGGTCGGCAACCGCCTGTGACCCGTCGGGCAACAGATCCGCCAGCTGCAGGCTATCCCAAATATGCCGCGTCCACAGTGTCTTCAGCGTGGCGGGGCCAACCAGATTTATCTTGGCCTGCCACCGCGTCAGCAGGTCAGCATAGGCGTCAATGGCAGACAGCTGCGCGCCTGACAGATCAAAGCGCTTTATAACTGCAGCGCGCTCGGCGCTCACGCGGCTTTACGCTGGAGATGCGAGAGGATCAGCGACAAGGCCGCTGGCGTCATGCCGTCAATATGGCTGGCTGCTGCCAGATTGGTTGGCTGGACCGTCATAAGCTTTTCTTTCAGCTCGCTCGACAGCCCAGGCATCGCGGCATAATCCGTGCCGCTGGGGATGCGCACATGACGGTCCTTTTCAAGCGCCGCCACATCTGCGTCTTGGCGAGCCACATAAACGCTGTACTGACAGTCAACGGCGACCTGAGCGCGGATGGCTTCAGGATAATCGGAAAGCTCCGGCCATACCCGCTCGAGATCCATGAACGTGATGTTTGGATGGGAGAGCAGGGCTGCCGCCGTGCGCCGTTTGCCATCTTGATTAACTTTCAACCCATGGGCGGCTGCTTTTTGCGGTGTCAAATCACGCGCATGCAATTGCTCCGTGAGCGCCGAAACAGCAGACTGTTTCACGTGAAACGCGTCGGCCCGAGCAGCGCTACAATACCCACCTTCAATGGCCTTTGGCGTCAAGCGTTGATCGGCATTGTCAGCGCGCAGACGCAGGCGGTACTCCGCGCGCGAGGTGAACATCCGGTAAGGTTCGCGGGTACCACGCGTGACCAAATCATCGACCATAACGCCGATGTAACTATCGCTGCGTTCAAAGGAGATGGCCGCGCCGCCGTTGGCATGGCTGGCCGCATTCAGGCCAGCGACGAGGCCTTGGGCAGCGGCCTCTTCATAGCCGGTGGTGCCATTGATCTGGCCAGCAAGATAAAGCCCAGGCACGGATTTAACTGCCAATGTGTGATCAAGCGCGCGCGGATCCACATAATCATATTCGATGGCGTATCCAGGACGCACGATCTCCACACGCTCTAAGCCCGCAAGTGTGCGCAAAAAGTCGTGCTGCACATCTTGTGGCAAGGAGGTAGACAGGCCGTTTGGATAAATGAGGGGATCATCCAGGCCTTCTGGCTCTAAAAACACCTGGTGCGCGTCCTTATCGGCAAACCGCACAATCTTATCTTCAATCGAGGGGCAATAGCGCGGACCATTGCCATCAATTGCCCCGCCATAGACCGCAGAGCGCTGCAAATTCTCGCGAATAATCGTGTGCGTTTTGGCATTTGTGTGCGTGATGTGGCACGGCACCTGCGGATTGGGCAACGACTCCGTGAGGAAGGAAAAGGCCACAGGCTCCTCGTCGCCAGGCTGTTCGGCAAGGCCAGACCAATCAATGCTGTCTTTGTGCAGCCGCGCCGGCGTCCCGGTTTTCAGCCGGCCGATGGGCAATCCCATGGCATAGAGCTGATCAGCCAGGGCAATCGCGGGGGCTTCCCCTGCCCGGCCGGCGGGTATTTTTTTCTCGCCAATATGGATCAGCCCGCGCAGAAACGTGCCTGTCGTCAAGACGGTGTTTCGGGCCCGAAATGTTTTGCCTGACGCTGTCACCACACCGGTCACGTGCTGGGCGCCGTCTTTCTCCTCCAGCACCAACGCCTCAGCGCCTTCCGCGTGAATATCAAGATTCGGCGTCTGAGACATCTCCGCTTGCATGGCAGCGCGGTAAAGCTTGCGGTCCGCCAGGGCGCGAGGCCCTTGAACCGCCGGGCCTTTGCGGCGGTTGAGCAAGCGAAACTGGATGCCGCCGGCATCAGCCACACGCCCCATCACGCCATCGAGCGCATCAATCTCGCGCACCAGGTGGCCTTTCCCAAGGCCGCCAATGGCGGGGTTGCACGACATCTCGCCGATGGTTTCAAAGCGGTGGGTGACCAGCAGGGTCTGCGCGCCAAAGCGTGCAGCCGCGGCGGCGGCCTCACAGCCAGCGTGTCCGCCCCCAATCACAATGACATCATACTCCGTTTTCACGGGCTTTCTCTACGCTGATTCATCTCAAGAAATATGGAGCTGACCTAGCAGATTGAAACGGCCTGTTCCACGTGAAACAGACGCGCGGGCCCTGTATTTCTGCTATTTTCCGATGCAAAAGGCGGAAAACACGGCGCCGAGAACATCTTCCACATCAATGACGCCCAAGATGCGCGCCATGGCAGAGGCTGCGCGGCGACATTCCTCAGCGGCCAGAACGATTGTCTCTTCGCCGCCACCTGCCAAATGCGTGCGCGCTGCTTGAAGCGCTTTGGCGGCTTCTGCGACTGCAGTCTGGTGGCGGATATGGCCGGTCGACACGCCGCCGCTCACATCAAATGCGCCGGCCACATGCTCGCCCAATGCCTCCAAAAACACATCAAGCCCCTGCCCTGTTGTCAAAGACAGGGACGTCCAACCCTGTTCTTCTGGCGCACCCAGGTCTGCTTTGTTCATGACCTGAAAGGCAGGCGCGCTGCCAAGGGCCGGCTTCTCCAAACCAGGCGCACTGATGGCCACCACCACATCGGCGTCCTCAAGATGCGCCTTTGCGCGGGCGATGCCTTCTTTCTCAATGGTATTCTGAGCATCGCGCAATCCTGCGGTATCCACGACGGTAACAGCATAGCCGTTGAGGTTTAAATGCACTTCAAGCGCATCGCGTGTGGTCCCCGCCTCCTCCGACACAATGGCCACGTCGCGCTGCGCTAAGATGTTGAGCAGCGTGGATTTTCCTGCATTGGGCGGGCCTGTGAGCACCACTTTGATGCCGTCACGAACGCGTTCTGCGCGGGCATTGCGCGCCATATGGGACTCAAGGTCAGCAACCAGTGCATCCACCTGCGTGGCGAGCTCCGCCATTAGGCCCGGCGGCAGGTCTTCATCAGAGAAATCAAGCTCTGCTTCAATGCGCGCTTGAATGGACAAGATGTGCGTGCGCCAATCCGCATAGAGGCTGGCCAACTGGCCATCCGTTTGTTGGCGCGCTAAGGCCAGCTGCGCGGCCGTTTCTGCTTGCAGCACATCGCCCAGGCCTTCGACCTGCGTCAAACCCATTTTCTGATTGCGAAACGCACGGCGGGTGAACGCGCCAGGCTCTGCAGGCTCTAAACCCAAAGCGAGGAAAGCCGCGCTGAAGGCCTCGACAACGGCGCGGCTGCCATGGACTTGCAGCTCGACCACATCTTCGCCCGTGAAACTCGCCGGTCCGGGGAACAGCAAGAGCAACCCTTCATCCAGCAAAGCCCCATCGCCTGGGCTGACGAACCGGCGCAGCGTTGCTTGCCGCGCTGGCGGTAGCGGTTTGTTTGTAAGAGATGCGGCCGCTTTAAAAGCATCTGGCCCAGACAACCGCAGCACAGCCACGCCCGCAGGCACTTGCCCGCTCGACAACGCAAAGATGGTGCTCATGGCCAGCTCTGCAGTTTAGTCCGCGGGTTTCTTCGGAACGGACGACCAGAACGCTTTTTGCAAGGTCTGAAAATTCTCACCCATCCCCGCCATGCCGGCCATCCATGTGCGCATCATGCTTTCCATGTCTTGCGCGCTTAAGCCTTCGCTGGCGAGCTGGGTCATCTTTGTCACCATGGCCTCATGCACCGGCGATAAATCGGGCAGCCCAAAAAAGGCGCGGGCTTCTTCCGGCGTGCAATCGATTTCCACATTAATTTTCATGGGCGCAATTCTCTCTCGCAATTCTTTGCAAGCATGCTATGCCAGCACGCAGCGTCTTTCTAGAGCCAAGCCTTCTTTCGTGCCCTCCACCTCGCCTCCTTTCGCCAGTGCCTTTGACCAAGAGCGGTCGCAGGATGATGTGCGGTGGCATATCTGGAGCGCCGAAACGCAGAAGGCCACGGCATCTCAGACAAAACCCATTTTGCTCTTCATCGGCTATTATGGCTGCGGCTGGACACGCGATTTAGCCCAAAGCTGTTTTCGCCGCGCTGATATAGCGAGCGTCATCATGGCGGAGACGTTTCCGGTGGCGCTGGATGCGCAGGTCTGGCCGCATCTGGACATGGCCTATCAGGCCAGTGCGCAGGCCATGGGGCTAGAGGGCGGCTGGCCGCTTGTCTTGTTTTGCACGCCCACCGGCCTTCCTATTGGGGCAGCGCTTATGTGTCGCCCGACGCCACACAGACACAGCCCGGCCTTGCCGACATCGTACTACAACTCAGCCAAGCCCTGATCGATAGCCCCGATGATGTTCATAACAATGCATCGATTATTAAAGATCACGTGGAAGAGCGCTTTGGCGCGCCGGCCGCGGGGCCGTTTGACCCCGACGTGCTCGACCAGGTGGCACCGACGTTTATGGCGCGGATGGACCTGGAACATGGCGGGATCACCGGCGCACCCAAGTTCCCCAACACGCCCTATTTCGAGCATCTTTGGCGCGCCTATTTGAGGTCCGGCAAGGCTGATTATGCGGCCAGTGTACAGTTGACCTACACGCATATGAGCCAAGGCGCGCTGTATGATCATGTGGCAGGCGGATATTTTCGTTATAGCCAGGATGGGCAGTGGAAACAGCCTGATCTGGAGAAGACTCTCTATGATAACGCGTTGATATTAAAGGGTTTATGCCATTTACACGGTAATATACCGCAGGCTCTTTACGCAACGCGCATTCGCGATACCGCAGCCTTTATTTGCAGCGAGCTGCTTGGCGAGGATGGGGCGCTCATTTCCGGCCATGCCGCGCCAGAGGATGCGACGCTCTATGCCTGGTCACAAGAACGCATTGCTTCAGCACTGAGCGACCCGTTTCAGCCCAGTGACGCGCAACGGTTCACGCGGATTTACGGCGATGGAAAAGACGCCCTGCCCCAGCGGCTCAGCGCTTTGGAGCTCAAAGACCCAAATGACGAGCTCGTCCTATCTGCCATCGCAAGCCAACTGGCCGCCGCTAGCGCACAAGACCGGCAGGCGCTGAAGAACCCCTTGGTGATCACCAGTGCTGCGATGCTGGCTGTCATCTCATTGGTGCATGCTGGCAAATTACTCCAGCACCCACCCTTTGTGGAGACAGCGAAGACATGCTTCGATAGGCTGTTCGCGCACCTTGAACACACCGGCCAGCTACCCCATTGCACCATAGACGGCGAAACGGGCCCAGACGGTTTGCTTGACGACTATGCTGCATCAGGCCTGGCCGCCATCGCGCTGGCGTGCGCGTTTGACGAGCCGGCTTATCTCCAAAAAGCTGAGCGACTGGCGACGGCAATCGCAGAGCATTTTACGCACGCCAGCGGCGCATTCATGGCGAGCGTCGAGGAGACTCCCTTTGGCGCCGTCATACCAGTGATGGACCAGCCGGTTCCATCGGGAAATGCCATGGCCATTCGGCTGCTATGGAGCCTCAGCCGCCTGCGCGATGCGCCGCATTTTGCGGAAGCCGCCAGCCAAGCAGCCATTGCCGTTGGAGGGGAAATCCATAATAATTTCATGGGGTTAGGCAGCCTCTTCGCGGCAATGGAAGATATCGATGACCCCATCGATATCGCCTGGACGCCTGGTGATTACGACAGCGAAACAATTGCCTGGGCATTGGCACCGCCGGGCGCGCTCATCGTTCCACCGGCCCTCCAGGCACAGCATAGCGCCGCGCCCATTCAAGCCGCCCATGAAACCGCAGGCGTGGTGTTGTGCCGCAAGGATAGCCAAAGCATTGATTTGCCAGAGCGCGCAGGCGCCATTGATGCCCTGCGCAGCGCGCGGCGGTTGGCGCCTGAGATGGCAGGGGGCATGATTTTATGATTGGCCAGAAAACCATTTTGACGCCTCTGGGAGATTTAACGCTCAGCGAGGCAGACGGCGCCATCGTCTCCTTAGATTGGGGCACTGGACGCGACCAAAGCGCCAGCCCCTTACTGGACGAGGCCGCGCGGCAGCTGCATGCGTATTTTGATGGCGCGCTCACCGCGTTTGACCTGCCGCTGGCCCCGCCGGTCTCGGCGCATGGCCAGAAAGTGCTGGGTGCCATGCAGGCCATCCCCTATGGCGAGACCCGCACCTATGGGGAGATTGCCGCCGATATTGGTTCCAGCGCGCGCGCGGTGGGCGGCGCGTGTGGACGCAACCCCATTCCCATTGTCATCCCTTGCCACCGGGTACTCGCCGCCAACAAAGGCATGGGCGGCTATTCCGGGGATGGCGGCACGGACACAAAAGCCATATTATTGCGGCTGGAAGGCGCATGGACATGAGGAGGCACAGCACATGACAGGCTTTAACATGGAGATTTCCGCCAGCGATGACAGCGGCAGCTTTGGCGCCTATGTGGCAACGCCCGCGCAAACGCCGGCGCCAACAGTGATTGTCATCCAAGAAATCTTCGGCGTTTCAGAGCAAATGCGCGCGGTCGCCGATGCCTATGCAGCCGAAGGCTTTGTCGCCATTTGCCCAGACCTGTTTTGGCGGCAAGAACCAGGCGTCATGCTCACGGATAAATCCGAAGCGGAG
>JBCCDR010000005.1:0-21265 GCA_039030675.1 Pseudomonadota bacterium
AGCGGATGCACTGACCTGGCAAGACCCCATCCCTGCACCAGACTACCCACTGATCAACAGCCGTGATGTGCGCAGGCTGAAAGCTGCTGTGCTGAAGTCTGGTCTCACGCATGCGCAGCTGGTGCGCGCGGCTTGGTCATCCGCTTCGACCTTCCGCGACACGGACATGCGCGGCGGCGCCAATGGCGCGCGCATTCGCCTTGCCCCGCAAATGGGTTGGGAGGCCAACTCCCCTGCTGAGTTGAAAATGGTTCTTTCCAACCTGGAAGGCATTCGCTCCGACTTCAATACCCGCACCAAGCGCAAAATATCCATGGCAGACTTGATTGTTTTGGCTGGTGCAGCGGCGATTGAGGATGCCGCGGATAAGGCAGGCGTTGAGATTGAGGTGCCCTTCAGCCCCGGGCGCGGTGATGCCAGCGCGGAACAAACCGACGCTGGCTCCTTTGCCGTGCTTGAGCCTAAAGCAGATGGCTTCCGCAACTACTTAGCTGATGGTGTCGACCCGAAATATGTGGCGGACTTGCTGGTCGATAAAGCCGACACGCTCAGCCTGACAGTGCCGGAAATGACGGCCTTGGTGGGCGGCCTGCGGGCGCTTGATGCCAATGTGGGCGGCGCCAAACACGGGGTCTTCACGGACACGCCTGGCACTTTGACGAACGACTTCTTCGTTAACCTGCTCAGTATGGACACCAAATGGGCTCCTGCCGACGGCCAAAGCGGTGTCTATGAAGGCAGGGACCGGGCAACGGGCAAAGTCAAGTGGACCGCCACCGGCGCTGACCTTATCTTCGGCTCGAACTCACAGCTGCGGGCCGTGGCTGAAACCTACGCCTATGAAGGGGCGCAGACAGCGTTTGTGCAAGACTTCGTGAAAGCCTGGAGCAAGGTCATGAATCTGGACCGCTTTGACGGAACGGCAGCTTCGACGGCCAACTTCGGCCGCTAAGCGAGGCTTAGCCAAAAAGAAAAGGCCCGCGGGGATATGCTCCTCGCGGGCCTTCTTTTTTTTAAGCCGCAGACTTTTTAGAAGTCGCCGCGGACTTGAATACCGAAGGTGCGTGGCTCAGCAAGAAAGGCGCCGAACGTTTGCGTTGCCGGTGCAACAGGGTTGCCGATAGTGCTGCTGCCCTGCAGCGGCTGGTCGAAGGCCACTTGGATATAATCCGTATCAAACAGGTTGCGCGCAAACAGCTCTACGCGCCAGCCATTGTCGGTAGCGCCCAGACCGAGGCGCGCATTCACGATGAACACAGCGTCCTGGATTTTTTCCGGGTCAAGGTCAGAGCCGGTGTTCACTTCAATGGTGAAGCGGCCGTCGACATAGGCAATCAACTTCAGATCGTTCGTGAGTTCAGGCTGATAATTGACCGAGGTGGACAGCGACCACTTTGGTGCGTTGGTGATTTGGCTACCAGGCAGCTGGAAGAACGCGCTGCTGAAAGGTGCAGGGTTGGCGGCAGAAGGCTGCTCAAAGAGGTCACCCGGACCCATGGGCAAATCGTCAGTATATTCCGCAATCGCGTAGGTTACGCCGCCTGTGAAAGTCAAATCTTCGGTCGGCTGATAGGCGCCTTCGAGTTCAAAGCCGTAGTTTTCAACTTCGTCCACGTTGTTCACCACAAAGGCAAGGCCGTTGAAGGTGTTCAGCTGGAAGTCGTTAAAGGACGCATACCAGATGGTGGCATTGATGTTGAAGCCAGCGTCTGGATTGCGATACTTCGCGCCGATTTCAAAGCTGTCGACGGTTTCTTGCTCAAACTGCAGCTGGGCGTTGACGTCAACCAATCCAGGGTCTTGGACGAGGCCAGCACGGTCGAGGTTGAAGCCGCCCGCTTTGTAACCACGTGAATAGGCAATGTAGGTGGAGAAATCGTCCGTCCATTTAAAGTTGACGGCGGCCGTCCCCGTGAACTCCGTCTCTTTGCGGCGGTCGCTGTAGCTGCCATCGACAGAGGGGTTAAAGAACGACAAGCACGGCAACGTTGCCAAGGTCGAGGGAATAACCTCCGCTGCCACGGCGCCCAAGATCGCCGTACAGGTCGGGTTATTGGTCAGCAGTGAAATGTCGATGTTCTTGACTTCTTCGGTGTAGCGAACACCGATGGTGACATCGATCAGCTCGCTCACATTGAAGATGTTGTGCGTAAAGAGCGACCAGTTCTCAGAGTTTTGAGCAAAGTCATCTCGAACCACACCTTCACCGTTCGCAAGCGGGTCCGTGATGGCGCCGCCTGTGATGGCGGGAACGAGTGAGTCATACCCTGTGAACGTAGCGCCCATAACGGGGACGCCGCAATCGACGCCAAAGCTCTGGCCAAGCGCAGCACACACCAGGCCACTTGCAAACACAGAGTAATCTTCACCCGTGCGCACTGCGTCGTCATAGTTGAGATCTTCGTTGCCATAGAAGGCGCCGACCATCCAGTCTAGCTTGCCCCATTGGCCATTCACGCGGAATTCCTGGGTAAAGGTCTGGAATTCTTGGTTTTGGCCGTTCTCATCCCGGTAGAGGATATCGAGCGACGTATAATCAATGTCGACAGCGCGGTTGGCTGTCCAATCACGGTAGGCGGTGATGGACACAAAGCTGAAGGTATCAAAATCCCAGTTCAGCTCGGCGGAAATGCCCCACTCTTCCACATCTTGTTGGTAGCTGCGGCCTGGGGTTGTGGCTGTCACGCGGTCAAACGGGTCGGAGCCAACGGGCGTTCCGCCACTGCCTAAACGGCCGCCAAGCGCTTGGATCAAGTCTGCCGTTGGGCCGCGCACAATCGGTACGGCGGCGCAGCACTCTTCATCGCGGTTAGCATAGTCAGCTGACAAGAGCAGTGATCCGCCGCCATCAAATTCGGCCAAGACTTTACCGCGGATGAGATAGCGATCCCGATCGTTATAGTCTTCACCGGTGACAGCATCTTGATAAAAGCCATCGCGCGATGTGTAGACGGCATCAAGACGGGCCGCGATTTTATCTTCATAGATGGCGCCCGTGACGCCTGCGGCAGCGCGGAAGAAATCATAGTTGCCGTAAGCAAGCTCGCCATAGCCTTGCGTCTCAAACTTTGGATTGGCTGTCACCACGTTGATAAGGCCAGCGGAGGCATTGCGCCCAAACAGCGTGCCTTGCGGGCCGCGCAGCACTTCAATGCGCTCAAGCGGGCCTAAGTCGGTCAGACCGACGTTAGAGCGGTTGCGGTAGACGCCGTCGATGAAAATCGCGACGGAGCTTTCAAGGCCTGGGTTATCCCCTGTCGTGCCAATGCCGCGAATACGCGCCACGGCGCCCGCGACTTCAGACGCTGAGGATGTGAGAAACAGGCTTGGCGAGATCTGCACCAGCTCGCGCACATCCGTGATGCCCGCTTGGCGCAATTGTTCGCCCGAATAAGCGGACACAGCAATCGGCACATCTTGTATCGTTTGTTCACGCTTGGTGGCGTTGACGACAATCTCCTCCAGAAAGCCGCCGCTGCGTTCTTGCGCGGATGCGCCGCCGGTTGCCGCAATGGCAAAAACGCAGGATGCAAGAAGGGTGTTTTTATAAGACATGTTTTTCCCCAGGGTCTGTGTGGCGCCGCCAGCTTCTTTTTTTGAAAGGCTGAGCCGAACGGCGGTATAAAATTCTGTAGGTCAGATTGACGCGACTTTAGAAGAGTTGCAACCACCTTCGCAGGGTGCGCTGTCACTTCACATAAAAAATGTGGGAATTGCGCCACATTCCTGCAGGCTACCGACAAGAAAACGGCGTTATTGCAGGCGCGTGCTCGCATCAATGATGAGAACCCTCGCCCGCTCAGCGCCCAGCTGGGCGTCCACCCGCCGTTGCAAGACTGACGTGATGAGCGCGATATTGAGCGGACGATCCACACGAATGGCGCCGTGGGTCATCCCGCCAACGGCTTGGACGAGCTTGTCTTTAATGCGCGCGCGTTGCCGGGTGATTTCTTCCCATTCATTAGGGTCAGCCAGCTTTAAGGTCACTTGCAGCTGAACCAGACCTTGGATGCGCCGTTCCTGGACGACTGTCATCAAGATCGGTTCGAACTTGATAAAATGCGCTTCGGTGATTTCGTTTGGGTCAAGCTTAGGCGCAGCAAGTGCGGGCGTAGCGAGCCCCAGAGCGGCGATGACAAGAAGGATGTAGCGCATAGTTAGATACTGAAACTCGTGGACGCTTGCGAGCCGGACTGAAGCCTGAGCAAGGCGTTTTGGTAGTTTGCGAGCTGGTTGGTGAGGCGTGTTGAGACCGGACCGTCAAAGCGACCTTGTTGCTGCAGCTCAAAGGCGATCGGGTCAAAGGTCAGGGACCGAAACGCGCGTTGGACAGTTGAAATGGCAGAGTCCAATTGCGAGAGCACATATTTGGCAGTGGTTTTGTCACGCAAATTAAAGCTTGCATCTAGCCCAAGCGCAAAGGAGCCCCCGAGCTGCTCTTCAGGCGGGCGATCATCTTCAAAATTGAATAGGCGTTCTGAGGACAGGATGGACTGCGGCTCCAGACCCAACCGCGCCAGCGCATCGCGGCCCTGGTCGCCGGCAATCAAATCAATGCGGCCATCGTTGATGGCTTCGATTTCCAGCTGGTCACTTTTGACCTCTGCTTTCACGCTGCCCAGGCCCAGCGCGTTGATCTTAGCCGCCAAGGAGCGGAACGTATCAGAGGGGCGCACATTGATTTTGCGGGCAGCTTTGCCGTCAATCGCCACATAGAAAAAGTCGCCATCGGTAATGGACGACTGCGTGCCCAAAGAGCGGTCTTGACTGTCGCCAAGCGTGCCTGCGCGCAGGCCGAGCTTGCTAAGCACACTTTCTCCAGCCCGCGACACGGCGATGCCGCCGGTATCCGTCCGCCCGCCAAAGGCGCCGAATTGGGAGAGGCTTTCTAAGTCACCCGTTGCAGCATCAATGCGAGCCACAAAGCCATCGCGCGCGCCTTGGCGGGTTTGGCCTGGCAGCGTGTCATTGGTGCGGCCAGTCACGAAGATGTCGTCTCCATCGACCGCAAGGCCCGTCGCGCTGTCTGCTGCAGCGGTGCCGATGAAGCGGGTTCGCTCTGCAGTCAGCGTAGCGCCAGACGCGTCTAGGGTCGTCACAAAGGCTTCGCGGTTGCCAGCGGACGCGTTGAGCAGCGTGCCGCCGCCTGTCAGGCCGCCCTCCGTCGTGCCAGAAACAACAACCCGGCTGCCTGTCACAGCAATGCCTGAAAGGGTGCCGCCGCCTAAGTCCCCTAAGTCCGTGCGCGTGAGCTCGTTGGAGAGGTCTGTGCTATCCAGCTCAACGACAACGCCGCGGCCGTCTTCTTCCACAGCTGCAAACACACGGCCATCGCTTGCGACAGTGAGAGATTTAATCTCATCACGGCCAGCTGTGCCCAGCAGGGTTTTGTCACTAATCGCGCCAGTGGCGCCATCAAGCTTTAAAACCAGCGCATCGCGGCCACCAGAAAATGTGGTGTCCGTGCTGATGTTGCCATCGGCAAAGCCGCCCACATAAATATTGCCGGCAGCATCCGTCGCAAGGGCGCGGGCGCCGTCTGTTGCGGCCGTATCCAGCTGGGTGCGGAACACTTCACGTCCGGCGGAGGTGTATTTGACAACAAAGCTATCCGTGCCGGAGAGCACATCAATATCATCAACGCGGCCGGTCGTTTGGCCTGCCACGATCACATTGTCATTGGCATCAACGCGCACAGCATAGCCGCTGGCCGCCCCATCTGAGCCGACCAGGCGCTGGAAGACCACTTGGCCTTCACTGTCCAGCTTGGTTAAAAAGACATCGTTCGTGCCAACGCCGAGCTGATTGCCGAAATCGCCAGCGCTGGTGCCGACGATGTACGTAAAGCCTTCACTATCGGTGGCAATCGCCTGGGTTTTTGTCGCCAGCTGCGCCTGCGGAAACGTATCTTCATCGATGGTTTCGCCGTCAAAGCGGGCCACATCCTGGGCAAGCTCGGTGAGGGACGCATTTGTGGCCGTCACGTCAGCCCGGTTGGTCTGCGCCAGGCCCGTCGCAGCGGATGTAAATTGGGTCAGGCGCGCTTTGTCAGGCGCGTCGGTCACCACCGAGTCAAACGTGCTGGCCACGTAAACGGAGGGCTCGCCCGCCGCCGACAAGCTCAGTGTTTCCGTTTCAATGCCGTCAACGCCAATACGCCAGTCAAAATTCTCATCACTGCTGACTTCAAAGCGCGTCAAATACCGTGCAACCGGTTGGCCATCATCGCCCAAAATAGGGTCGCCATTGTCATCCAGCAGCGGGTCGCCAAACTCATCGACCAGTTTGACCGCTTCGATTTGGGTGTTGATGAGGTCGACGACGGCATCGATGGTGATGTCGCCAGTGATTTGGCTGAGGTCTACCGTGACCACGTCTTCCGCCGTGCCCTTGCGCAAGGTGATGGAGAAAACTTCCGTGCCATCAAGGCCGGGTATCACGTCCTCACGCGCGCCCGTTTGGACGATGCTGCCCACATAGTTGTTGCTATCGTCGCCCACATCGACAGCAGTGGTCACGCTGCTGTCTTTATCGCCAACCAGCAAATCGAGCTTGTCGAGCGTGGTATTGCCCAAATAAGATTGGATTTGCGAAAAGCCGGTCTGGAAGGTCGCATCAAGACGGGCTAGCTCGCTCTCAAGCGTGCGCTCTTCGCTGGCGTATTGCGCCAGGGTCTGCAAATCTGTGAGCGCGTTAAACAGCGTGAAGGTCGCTTGGGCGTCAATGTCATCGCCGGCCGCTTGCACGGTCGCATCATCGGTATTGATGAACTGCGTTTGCTGGCGCACGGAACTGATGCGCCGGGAGAGTGGCTGGGGCTCTTCATTCAGCTGCCAAGGCGCTATGACAGCGGCATCATTACTCACCACGCGCGGCGCTGGCGCTGTGTTGACAGCCGCCCGAGCGCTTTGCGCTTGGAAAATATTCGACAGCAGGTTGGCATCGATCGTAACGAACTGAAAGCCGCTCTGCTGTGTTGATGCAAAAAAGGACATGGGTGCCTAAAGTGCTGGTTTATGCCAATGCGGGCCGAGGCCTACGCCCCTCGAGGATCGCAAAACGACGCTAAGAAAGCCTTAACTTGCCCGCGCGCATGAGCAGCGCTAAAGAGCAGTCTTGCAGCCGACAAAGGACCAGCGCTTCCATGAACCTCCTGTCCGGGATTTTTCAGCTTATTGATACGCTTTTGATGCTCTACGCCTGGGCCATCATCATTTCAGCCATCATCAGCTGGCTCATCGCCTTTAACGTCATCAACACGCGCAACCAATTCGTCTATGCCGTCACCGACATGCTGCACCGCATTACCGAGCCGCTGCTGCGCCCCATCCGCCGCATTGTGCCGGATTTAGGCGGCGTCGATATCTCGCCAATTCTGCTGTATTTCGCCATTCAGTTCCTGGTGCGCCCAGCGCTGCAAGACGTCTTCCTGATATTGGTGCGCAAACTCTGATGGCAGCTAGGCTTATCGATGGCAAAGCGATTGCCGCCGACCTGCGGGCCAATGTGGCCAGCGCCGTTAAAGCCATGCCGCAGCAGCCAGGCCTCGCCGTTGTCCTTGTCGGCGACGACCCGGCCAGTCATGTCTATGTGAGCGCGAAGGCCAAAGCCTGCCAGGAAGTCGGCATCGCCAGTTTTGAACACCGCCGGCCTGCTGATTTACCTGCCGCAGACTTGCTTGCACTGATTGATAGCCTCAACAACGACGACCAGGTCGATGGTATCCTGGTACAATTGCCCCTGCCAGAGCATCTGGACAGCTTGACGGTCATTGATGCCATTTCGCCGGACAAGGACGTGGATGGTTTCCACGTCATCAACGCCGGCCGCCTTGCTACAGGCCAGGATGCGATGGTGCCCTGCACGCCCTTCGGCTGCATGCTGATGATACAGCAGCACTTAGGCGATGACTTAAGCGGCAAATCAGCTGTCGTGGTTGGCCGGTCTAACATCGTTGGCAAGCCCATGGCGCAGCTGCTGCTGGCCGCCAACGCCACCGTGACCATCGCGCATTCCCGCACGCCTGATTTGCCAGCCGTGTGCCAAAGCGCGGATATTCTGGTCGCCGCAGCAGGGCGGCCGCAGATGGTCAAAGGCAGCTGGGTCAAGCCGGGCGCCACCGTGATTGATGTGGGCATCAACCGCATCCCAGCCCCTGAGCGCGGCGAAGGCAAAACGCGCTTGGTGGGCGACGTGGATTTTAGCGAAGCACAAGCCATCGCCGGCGCTATTACGCCCGTACCAGGCGGCGTAGGGCCAATGACCATCGCATGCCTGCTGCGCAATACAGTCGTGGCTGCGTGCCGCCGGCGCGGTCTGCCGCTTAGCGCTGCGCTTTGATGCCCGCTGAATTTTTCAGCGTCTTTGTCTCCGCCTTCGTCACCTTTTTCGTGGTGATTGACCCGCCTGGCGTCATGCCCATCTTTGCATCGTTAACGCAGGGTACGCCAAGCGCCTGGGCGCGTAAAATGGCCTTTCGCGCCATTCTTGTCGGCGGCGCGATTTTAACCTTCTTCGGTCTCTTTGGGGCCTCCTTTTTGGGCATGCTTGGTATCTCACTGGATGCGTTTCGCGCAGCTGGCGGCGTGATGCTGTTCATCATTGCCTTAGAAATGGTGTTTGAAAAACGCACCGAGCGGCGCGAGGAACGCACGGAGAAATTCCAGGAAGACCATGACGAGTTAGACGATATCTCTGTCTTCCCCTTGGGCATTCCGCTCGTTGCCGGGCCGGGGGCAATTGCCTCCATCATGCTGCTCACCTCACAAAACGAAGGCAGTTTGGCCTTGCAAGGCGCCGTGTGGGCGGCGGCCGCCGTCACGCTGCTGCTCTGCTTGGTGCTGTGCCTGGCCTCTGGCCCTCTGATGCGGCTGCTGGGCGCCACAATCGCTGCGTCCATCACACGCGTCCTTGGCGTGATTTTGGCGGCGCTCGCCGCGCAATTCATTTTCGACGCCATCAAAGCAACCTTTCTTTGAGGCCCGCGCTCAGCTAGTCTACCTCTGGTTGGGAAACAAAGGCGCACGCCGGTCAGGGCCTTTTTTTGGATAATGTTGTCAATATCTTAGCGCTTGTGGGTGTGCTTGGCATCGGCTCGCAATGGCTGGCTTGGCGCTTTAACTTCCCCGCCATTGTGCTCATGTCGGTTGCGGGCATTGTAGCAGGACCATTTTTAGGCCTTCTCCAGCCGCAAGAAGACTTTGGCGCGTTTCTGCGCCCCATGGTCTCCGTGGCCGTCGCCATCATCCTGTTTGAAGGTGGTCTGTCGCTGAACCTGAAAGAAATCAGCGGTGTTGGCCGATCCGTGCGGCGCATGGTGTTTCCTGGGGTCGCTTTCGCTTGGGGCCTGGGCTCACTGGCCGGCCACTATGCGGCGGGCCTCTCCTGGCCGGTGGCGATTTTGTTTGCTGGGCTCCTGGTGGTCACGGGCCCCACCGTCATCGTGCCGCTGTTGCGCCAAGCCAACCTCACCGCCCGGCCACGCACCGTGCTGAAGTGGGAAGGCATCATCAACGACCCCATTGGCGCGCTGCTGGCTGTGCTGGTGTTTGAATATGTGGTCAGCGCTGCAGAAGGCGGGGGCATTGGGCAAACGCTTGGACTTCTGGCGTTCGCCTGCGTTGTTGCCGTGGCCATTGGCGTGCTCATGGGGATTGCCGTCGCCTATGTGTTCCCGCGCGGTTTGGTGCCAGAATTCCTCAAAAGCCCCGCCCTCTTCACAGCGGTCTTGCTGTGCTTTGGCGTTGCTGAATCCATTGAACATGAGACCGGCCTTTTAGCCGTCACAGCCATGGGCATCTATCTGGCCAATGCCCGCATCGCCAGCTTGCCGGAGTTGCGTCGGTTTAAGGAGAATATGACCATCATCTTGGTCTCCGGCGTCTTTGTCATCCTCTGCGCTAGCCTGAAAATGGCAGACTTTTATAGCGCAGACTGGCGCATGCTGGCCTTTGTGCTGACAACGCTTTTCCTGGTGCGGCCCATCGGCGTGTTCTTAAGCACCATTGGCACAGAGCTTAGCTTTAAAGAACGCCTGCTCATTGGCTGGGTCGCGCCGCGGGGGATTGTGGCGGTGGCCTTATCCGGCCTGTTTGCGCTGCGCCTTCAAGAGATTGGCTATGCGGACGCAGCCCGCTTGGTCCCCCTCACGTTCGCCATTGTATTTGCCACCGTCGTTGCCCATGGCTTCAGCGTGAAGCCGCTTGCCAGAGCGCTTGGTGTCGCCGCCTCGTCTCGCCCTGGCGTCTTGATTGTTGGCTCGTCTCGTTGGAGCGTTGCGCTGGCTCAGCTGCTCGAAGAACTGGGCGCCAAATGCCTTATCGCCGATACGTCCTGGCACCGCCTGCGCCCCGCGCGGCAAGCGGGTGTGGCCACATATTATGGCGAAATTCTTGCTGAGGCGACCGAGCATCATGTGGATACCGAAGCCTATGGCGCCCTGCTCGCGGTCACGGGCAATGAGGCCTATAACGCGCTTGTCTGCCGGGAATTCGCCCATGAGATTGGCCGCACGGCCGTCTACCAGCTCGGCCAGACGGAGGAAGACCACCCCCACGGCATTGGCTTTACCGTGCGCGGACAAACGCTGTTCCGCTCAGGCGCTGCGCTGGATGAACTCCAGCGCCGGCAATTCGCTGGCTGGCGCTTCCAGAAAACCAAGCTGACGGAGGAATTTGGCTCAGAGCAATATCTCGCAGCCAAACACGACGATGCTGAAGTGTTGCTGGTCATCAAGAAAACGGGCCGATTGGCCTTTTCGACATCCAAAGGCGGACGGCCGAAAATGGAGGCCGGCGATTTGGTGATTGCCTACGCCCCTCCCACGCCAAAAACTGAGCCAGCAGCGACGCCTGATGCGTCGCCGTCACCGGCCAAGCCCGCCTCCCTGCCGGGTTAGGCCTCCTCAGCGTCTACAGGTTGGCGGCGCCAGACGGGGAATGTATCCGGCAGGTCCGGCAGTGTTTCAACAGAGCGGGCCTGCGATTTAGGCACCAGGGCTTTATCGAGCTTGCCTTTGATGGCCGGCCAATCAATGCCCGCGCCGATGAACACAATTTCCTGGCGGCGGTCGCCCCACACCTCATCCCAATGCGTCTCCAGATACGCCAGCGCTTCCGGGCTATCCGGCCAGCGCTCTTTTGGCACCTCAGCCCACCATGTGCCCATGGGTTTAACGGACGAGAGGGCGCCAGCAAGCGAGAACTCAGCCACCCAATCCGGCCGGGTGGAAATCCAAAAATGACCTTTGGCGCGGATAACGCCAGGCAACGCGCTATTCAAAACGTCCTGGATTTTCTCAGGCACAAACGGCCGCCGCGCCCGGTAGACATGGGAGGTCACACCATATTCTTCCGTCTCAGGCACATGGTCTGCAAAGCCATAAAGCTCTTTCGCCCACATGGGGTGCTCATGGGCCTGCTCAAAATCAAACATGCCTGTTTCTAGAATGTCTGATGGCGGCACTTCGGAATAATTCGTTTCCACGATACGCGCATCGGCATTCAGGCTGCGGATGATTTTGCGCGCCGCGTCCACTTGGTCAGCCGTTGCGTCATCGACTTTGTTTAAGATGACGATGTCCGCAAATTCAATCTGGTCCGTCAACAAATCCACCAAAGTGCGATTGTCTTCGTCGCCAGCGATTTCGCCGCGGTCGCGCAGAAAATCATGGCTGGCATAATCACGCAGCAGGTTCACCGCATCGACAACCGTAACCATGGTATCGAGGCGCGCCACGTCAGACAGGCTCTCGCCATATTCATCGCGGAAATCAAAGGTGGCGGCCACAGGCAACGGCTCTGACACGCCCGTCGATTCAATCAGCAAATAGTCAAACCGGCCTTCAGCCGCCAGGCGGCGCACTTCTGCCAGCAAATCATCGCGCAACGTGCAGCAGATGCAGCCATTGGACATCTCCACCAGCGTCTCATCCGTGCGCGACAATTCAGTCTCTGCCCGCACCAAGTCGGCATCAATATTGACCTCCGACATGTCATTCACAATGACCGCGACGCGCTTGCCTTCCCGGTTGTTGAGCACACGGTTGAGCAGCGTTGTTTTCCCAGCGCCGAGAAAGCCGGAAAGCACGGTTACCGGCAGGCGGGGGTCAGTTTGGGGCTGTGATGCCATTGGGTCGCACTCCTTGCTTTGAGTGTTTCGGTCCTTGCCTACGTCCCACACGCTGGGCGATATAGCAATGTTATAACGTAATTATCGTAGCGATCTTAAACTCATATAGGTACGACTGGTTCAAAGGCTATGGGCAATCCAGTGCACGGTCGATGAGATCGCTCAGGCGACTTTCAAAAACTGCATCTTTTTCCGCAAAACCATCTTGGCCAAAAATGCCCACCAAGGTGGTTTTTGAAACCGCGTAATAGGTGATGCTGCCAAGCAATTGGTAGAGGACGGCAAAGGCGTCTGCTTCGGTGACGGTACGCCAGCGCGGTATCGCCTGGAGCATAGCGATCAGTTTTTCAAGAAAGGGCTTAAGGTACCAGCGGGCAGCACCGGGCGCACGGTGCTTATTGTCTAAAAGCTCCCGCATCAAAAGCTGTGTTTGCAGCGGGCTGTTTTGGCTCATCTGGTGCAGCTTCAAGAAAAACTGCTTCAATTGCAGGGCTGGCGGCTCGCCTTCGCTTTGGGCCTCAGGAATAAGCCCTTCGAAACGGCCTGATATGCGCTCCAAAACAGCCGCATAGATCTTTTCCTTGGAGCCAAAGTGATGCAGCAGCGCCTGCTTGGTCAGTCCTAGCTCGTCGGCAATCGCGGCAATGCTCACCCCATAAAACCCACGCTCTGCAAAAAGCGCTTCAGCTGCATCTAAAAACTGCGCGCGTGTTTCGGTAGCCATAGCCCACTCCTTGACGCCTTACCACTTGGTAAGTATATTCACCTACCAAGTGGTAAGCACTATCATACCTATACGCGCACGCAATTGGGAAAAGAGGGCCATGGACAAGGCAACAGAGCAAAGCCTCGTTGAGGAACTGCAATCACTGAAAGCAAACAAAGCCCTGTTTGCCAACGATGCTCTGGGACGCAATGCCTTTGACAAATACCGGTCTGAAGCCCGCTTTGCCGAGGAAAGCAAACGCATTTTCTCGCAGTTTCCCTCCGCGGTAGCACATGTGAGTGACTTGCCTGACCCTGGCAGCTTCTTGCGCTGCCAGCTCGGCAGCGTCCCTATCCTAGTCACACGCGACAAATCCGGACAAGCGCGCGCTTTCATCAACGCTTGCAGACATCGGGGCACACGGTTGGTGGATAACGAGCGCGGCTGCCAACATCGCTTTTCCTGCCCTTACCATGCCTGGACCTATGTAAGCTCAGGCGAGCTATTGGCTGCTCCGCACTTCGAAGCAGGTTTTGGCGACCTAGACAAATCAGCCTTGGGCCTAACGCCGCTGCCCTGCCATGAGCGCTTCGGTTTTATTTGGGTGACACCGTCACAAGATATAGATTTTGACGCGCACTTCAGCGGGCTTGCCGACGACCTGCAGGCGCTTGACTTGGAAGCCCACTCCGTCGCTCACTACGACTCCATGGTCTGCAAGGCGAATTGGAAGGTCATCGTCGAAGGCGGCATTGAGGCTTATCACTTCAAAGTCGCGCACCGGGCCACCATCGCGCCCTATTTCGAAGACAACCTCTCGACCTACCAGGCTTTTGGCCCGGATTTGCGTTCTATCTTGCCGCGTACAAGCCTCGCGAAGCGGAGCGCAAATCGCCCGCTGCGGGAGGATGCACAAGTGCTTTACACGCTCTTCCCATCGACACAGCTGCTGGTCCAGCAGGACCATGTCGCCTGGGTCAAAGAAGAACCTCTTGCTGCTGATAGAACACGCATCACCATTTCAACGCTGGCGCCAAAAGACCGCGCGCACGAGACCGAGCACTGGCAGCAAAACCACCGGATCACCATGGATACCTTGGGCGAAGACTTCGCCATCGGCGAGAGCATTCAATCGACACTCTCTTCCAGGATCGTCGGCGAAATGACCTTCGGCCGCTTTGAAGGGGCGCTGACCCACTTCAATGCGATTGTCGATAGCTACCTCGCAGGCTAGCCTTTCTTAAGATGCCGCCGGCCGAGCAACTCGGCAATCTGCACGGCATTGAGAGCAGCGCCTTTGCGTAGATTATCTGACACACACCACAGGTTGAGGCCGTTTTTGATGGTTGGGTCCTTGCGGATACGGCTGATGAACGTGGCAAAGTCGCCTGCGCATTCCACCGGCGTGACATAGCCTTCATCCTCGCGCTTATCGACCACCATGATGCCAGGTGCCTCGCGCAAAACGTCGCGCGCCTCAGTTTCATCAATCGGCTTCTTAAACTCGATGTTGATGGCTTCGCTATGGCCCACAAAGACGGGCACACGCACGCAGGTGGCGGTGAGCGCGATGTCTTTGTCGAGGATTTTGTTGGTCTCCACGACCATCTTCCACTCCTCTTTGGTCGCGCCATCGTCCATGAACACGTCAATGTGCGGGATGACGTTGAAGGCGATTTGCTTGGTGAATTTCTCTTTTTCAATGGGGTCGTTTACAAACACAGCGCGGGTCTGCGTAAAGAGCTCATCCATGCCAGCAGTGCCAGCGCCGGACACCGATTGATAGGTGGACACCACCACACGCTTGATGGTCGCCAAATCATGCAGCGGCTTGAGCGCCACGACCATTTGCGCCGTCGAGCAATTCGGATTGGCTATGATGTTGCGCTTAGTATAGCCGTCTATGGCATCCGGATTGACCTCCGGCACAATGAGCGGGACGTCGGGATCCATGCGGAACAGTGAGGAATTATCGATCACTGTGCAGCCGGCTTTGGCGGCGATGGGCGCATATTGCTTGGCAACGCTGGAGCCAGCCGCAAACAAGGCGATATCGTAACCAGCAAAATCGAAATGGTCGATGGACTGCACTTTAAGCGTTTTGGTTTCGCCCAAATGCACTTCAGTGCCCTGGCTGCGGCTGGAGGCCACAGCAGCAATCTCATCAGCAGGGAATTCGCGCTCATCTAAAATGTTGAGCATCTCACGGCCCACCTGGCCGGTGGCGCCTACAACAGCGACTTTGTATCCCATGGTATATCTCCTTTCAGGCCCGCAACCGGGCACCATGAAAGGAGCGCCGGAGCGGGCGGTGTTTAGGTCGTAATTGTCTTAATAATGGCCTGGGCCATGTCTTGCGTGCTCACAGCTGTATCCTCTGGCCCAGCGATATCGGCTGTTCTGACGCCTTGCGCAAGCACTTTATCAACCGCTGAGAAGATCGCACGGGCCGCGGCGGCCTCACCGAGCGAATATTGCAGCGCCATCGCGAAGGAGAGGATGCACGCGCAGGGGTTAGCAATGCCTTGGCCCGCGATGTCTGGCGCGGACCCGTGCACGGGCTCATAAAGCGCAGGGTTGAGGCCATTGGCGTCTGGCTGTCCGAGCGATGCGGATGGCAACATCCCAATCGACCCCGTGAGCATGGCGGCCTGGTCAGAGAGCATGTCGCCGAACAGATTGTCCGTCACAATGACATCAAATTGCTTAGGCGCGCGCACCAGCTGCATGCCGCAATTGTCGGCATACATGTGTTGCAGCTCGACATCGCTAAAGCCTTCTTGTGCATGGACTTCGCTGACGACTTCGCGCCACAGCTTGCCCGATTCCATGACATTGGCTTTTTCCACGGACATGACACGGCCTGAGCGGGTGCGCGCCAGCTCAAAGGCGACGCGGGCAATGCGGGCGATTTCGTCTTCTGTATAGCGCTGGGTATTCACGCCTTCGCGCCGCCCATCCGCATTGGTCGAAATGCCGCGCGGCTGGCCGAAATAGACACCGCTAGTCAGCTCACGAACGATAAGGATGTCCAGCCCTTCGACCAGCTCCTGCTTCAAGCTGGATGCACCCGCCAGCGGACCGAAGCACAAAGCGGGCCGCAAATTGGCAAACAGGTCCAAAGATTTGCGCAGGTCCAGCAGGCCCTGTTCTGGCCGCTTATCATAATCGACACCATCATATTTGGGGCTGCCGACCGCACCGAACAAAACCGCAGAAGCGTGGCGGGCTTTCTCAATCACCGCGCTGGTGACGGGGACGCCATGCACATCATAGCTGGCGCCGCCGACCAAGTCCTGATCGATGGTGAAGTCTATGGAGAACAGCGCGGAGACGGCCTGCACCACCTCTTGAGTAGCGTCCATGACTTCAGGGCCGATGCCATCACCGGCGAGCAGGAGAAGAGAGTGGGTCATCGGCTAGGCAGAGCCATACAGCCAAGGCAGCTTTTGCGCTTGGCTAGTCTCAAATGAATCGAGCTCCGTGCCCTTCTGAAGGGTCAGACCGATTTCATCGAGGCCGTTGAGCAGCGCATGGCGCTTGAAGGGCTCATACTCAAAAGAGAAAACCTCTTGGTTGGGCCGTTGAACCGTCTGCGCTTCTAAATCAACACTGATTTCCCCGCCATTCGCCACATCCTCCATCAACGCATCGACTTGGGCTTGCGGTAGCGCGATGGTGACCAGGCCGTTTTTAAAGCAGTTGGAATAAAAGATGTCAGCAAAACTGGGCGCGATGATCACGCGAAAGCCCATGTCTTTAATGCCCCAAGCCGCATGCTCTCGGCTGGAGCCGCAGCCGAAATTATCGCCGGCCAGCAGGATTTGCGCGCCTTCATAGCGCGGGTCATTGAATTCGCTATCCGGATTGGGGCTACCGTCTTCTAAGAGACGCAGTGCCTTAAAGGCGCCTTTGCCAAGCCCTGTGCGCGTGAGCGTTTTGAGAAACTCCGCTGGCATGATGATGTCCGTATCCACATTCGCGCGGTTGAACGGAACGGCTTTGGAGGTGAGTGTTTTAAACGGGTCCATGGGTCAGGCCGCCTTCTGCTGCGGGGCTTGCGGGGCGAAATCGCGCACATCTGCCAAGTGGCCAGCCAATGCTGCTGCTGCTGCCATGGCCGGGCTCATGAGGTGCGTGCGCGCTTCCGGGCCTTGCCGGCCAACAAAGTTGCGGTTAGAGGTCGACGCGCAGCGCTCTTTGGGGCCGACTTTATCGGCATTCATGGCAAGGCACATGGAGCAGCCGGGCTCGCGCCATTCAAAGCCAGCGTCGATAAAGATTTTATCCAGGCCCTCACGCTCGGCTTGCGCTTTGACGAGGCCAGAGCCTGGGACGACCAAAGCTGTCACATGATCGGCCACCTTGCGCCCGCCGATGACGGCCGCAGCGGCGCGCATATCTTCAATGCGCGAATTGGTGCATGAGCCGATGAAGGCGCGGTCAATCTTGATGTCGGTGACTTTCATGCCGGCCTCGATGCCCATGTAAGCGAGAGACTTGCGAACGCCCTCTTGTTTGGCAGGGCTGTCAAAGTCTTCCGGCACAGGAACTGTGCCCGTCACAGGTACCACATCTTCCGGCGACGTGCCCCAGGTGACGAGCGGGGGAATGTCAGACACATCGACTGTGGCGACCTTGTCAAAGGTGGCACCTGGGTCGGATTTCAGCGTCGACCAATAGGCCACGGCTTGGTTCCAGTGCAGGCCTTGCGGCGCGCGCGGCTTGTCTTGCAGATAGGCGAAGGTCTTCTCATCGGGCGCGACCAGGCCAGCGCGGGCGCCGGCTTCAATCGCCATGTTGCACAGCGTCATACGCCCTTCCATGGTCAGCGCGGTAATCGCTGGGCCGCAGAACTCAATGACATGGCCCGTGCCGCCATTGGTGCCGATTTGGCCGATGATGGCGAGGATAATGTCCTTCGCCGTCAACCAGTCGCCAGGCTCGCCGGTGACTTCCACTTTCATGGTTTTGGATTTTTTTAGCTGCAGCGTTTGCGTCGCCAGGCAATGCTCGACTTCCGACGTGCCAATGCCGAAGGCCAGCGCGCCAAACGCCCCATGGGTGGCCGTATGGCTATCACCGCAGACGATGGTCATGCCCGGCTGAGTGATGCCCTGCTCCGGCCCGATGACATGCACGATGCCCTGGCGGATATCGTTCATCTCGATATGCTCAATGCCATATTCCAGGCAGTTCTGTTTCAAGAGTGCCACCTGCGCCGCCGACTGCGGGTCTTCAATGGGCTTATCGCGGTCTGTCGTAGGCACATTATGGTCTGGCACAGCAATGATGGCCTCTGGGCGGCGGACACCGCGGCCAGCCAGCTTCAGCCCTTCAAACGCCTGCGGCGTCGTCACCTCATGGATGATGTGCCGGTCGATGTAAATCAGCGAGGTCTCCCCATCGCCGATGTCGACAATATGGGCATCCCAGATTTTCTCATAGAGTGTCTTTGGCTGCATCGCTTTTCCTTTTCTTCCCGCGCCTATCTGCAGCTGCGCGGTTTGCTAGCGCCAATCGTGTCCACGGATCGCGCCATACTATCGCGTTTTTTGATCACGTCATCACACCCGTCCAAAACGGAAGTTGGCAAATCGTACGACCGACAATCAAAGACAAGCCGTTCGCATGTCCTGGCACCCTCAGTTATGGCGCGCAAAGCACTAAAGGCCTGCTTTTCAATTCGGGCAAAGTCTCGGCATTGCGTTTTCTCTGTCCGGTTTGCCTGATAGTCGTCAATCAATCCCGTAAGCATTTGCAATTCGCTTTGCGCTTTTGCGTTATTGGCGGTGAGTGTTTGAAGGGTCTTTTCGCACTGCGCGCCAACGGGCGGGGCGGTGAGTGCAAGCAGAACAAGCACAAAAATGAGCGAAGGCGGCGCAGATCTTATCACTCGCACCGCCTTAGCCACTATACCGGCCTCCCTTAGCGTCGTAACTCTAAAAGTCGCGCTTCTCGGCGATACGGGCGGCTTTACCCGTGCGGCCACGCAGGTAGTAGAGCTTGGCGCGGCGTACTTTACCGCGGCGTACGACGGTGATGCTGTCGAGGTTGGGGCTGTAGAGGGGGAAGACCCGTTCCACGCCTTCACCGAAGGACATCTTGCGCACGGTGAAGGCAGAGTTGATGCCTTTGTTGGCGCGGGCGATGCACACGCCTTCAAAGTTCTGAACCCGCTCGCGCGTGCCCTCGATAACCTTCACACCGACACGCACTGTATCACCTGGCGCAAACTCGGGGATGGTTTTGCCATCGGTGAGTTTGGCGATATTTTCTTGTTCAATCTGCTGCAGAATATTCATGGCATAATCCTTCAAGTCTTCGTTTTGTCCACCATGCCAGAGGGTGACGGGTCCTTTTGGGATGCTTCATATCGCTCCCACAGATCCGGCCGCCGTAGCCGCGTTTCGCGTTCTGCCTCAGCCTGTCTCCAGGCCTTGATCTTTTTGTGATCGCCGGAGGTTAACACTTCCGGGATCGTGCGCCCTTCCCATTGGGCAGGGCGCGTATAGTGCGGGTACTCTAAGAGCCCGCTGGTAAAACTCTCTTCGGCTAACGTGTCTGCTGCTCCGACCACGCCGGGTAGCAAGCGGACACAGGCGTCCAAGAGGGCCAGAGCGGCGACGTCTCCGCCCGACAGGACGAAATCGCCTAAACTGACCTGGCGAATGGGCCGCGCGTCAAGCACCCGCTCATCCACCCCTTCAAAGCGGCCGCAGATAAGGGTGACCCCAGGCCCTGCCGCCAACTCTTCAGCCATTTGCTGGTCAAAAACGTCTCCGCGGGGAGACAGATAAACCAGCGGCGCGCTGTCAAATCGCGCTACGGCTTCATCCACCGCAGCGCCCAGAATATCAGCGCGCATGACCATGCCCGGACCGCCCCCAGCAGGGGTATCGTCAACGGACCGGTGCTTATCTCTCGCAAAAGCGCGAATGTCCAGCGTTTCCAGCGCCCAAAGGCCATTTTTCAGCGCTTTTCCAGCCAGCGAGAGGCCCAGCGGCCCCGGATACATGCTTTCAAACAGCGTGAGGACCTGCGCGCGCCACATTGCAAACGCATCCTAGGCCATGAACGCAGGGTCAATCATGATATGCCCTGCGGCCAGATCGATGCTTGGCACCGCATCCTCAATGAAGGGCACCATGACCGTTTTGCTGCTGCCGTCCAACGCAATTTCGATGACGTCGGACGCGCCGAAATTGTTGACGGCGTTGACCGTCCCGATGCTGCGACCTTCTTCATCGAGGACGCGCAGACCTTCCAGGTCGCTGAGCAACATGTCCTCGTCTTCGCCATCGACAAGCTGCGTGCGCGGCACGAACAGCTGTGTGCTCTTCAGCGCTTGCGCGGTCTCGCGGCTGTCGACACCATCCAGCTGCACGATGAGCACAGCATCTTTGTGGCGATGGGCTGAGACGATGGGAATGGGCTCCCCAAGCGCGCCAAAGTGAACAGCGCCCAATGCCCCAAAGTCAGATGGGTCTTCTAAAAACGCTTTGACTTTGACAAGACCACGCACACCGTGCGCGCCCATTATGGCGCCCACGCACATCATTTTATCAGCAGACGGTTCCATCTGTGAAAGCCCAGCGGCAGATGCAGAGGTCTATTCCTCTGCCGCAGTTTCCTCAACAGCCGCCTCTTCGGCCGGTGCTTCTTCTGCAGGCGCTTCTTCGGGAGCGGCTTCAGCTTCTTCAGCAGCGGCTTTGGCTTCTTCAGCAGCGGCTTTGGCTTCGGCTTCCTTCTCAGCAATCGCGTCCAAACGCTCTTGGGCTTTCTTGCCAGGCTTGGCTTTTTGCGGGTTGTTGCGCGCTTCACGCTTCATGAGGCCAGCGGCGTCCAAGAAGCGGGCAACACGGTCAGATGGCTGGGCGCCTTCGCCGAGCCAGTAGGACGCGCGCTCGGTGTCCAAAATCACACGGTTTTCGTGATCTTTGGGCAGCAGCGGATTGTATTGACCGATACGCTCAATGAAGCGGCCATCGCGCTTGAAACGGCTGTCGGCCACAACGATGCGGTAGATGGGGCGTTTTTTAGCGCCGCCACGGGCGAGACGAATAGCAAGTGCCATTGGGTTGGTTTCCTTTTGTTTTTCTCGTCTTTAAAAATGAAAGTCAGTTACTTCCGGCGCAGGATGTTTTCCATGCCGGGGGGAATGTTGGGGCCGCCGAGACCAGGCAGACCGCCGGCGCCAAGCGCGCCGTCCATACCGCCGTCTAGGCCAGGCGGGATCATGCCCTTCTTGCCCATCTTCTTCATGCGCTTCATGACGGTGCCCATTTGCTGATGGGCCTTCATGAGCTTGTTCACGTCAGAGACTTGAACGCCAGCGCCGGCCGCGATGCGCTTCTTGCGGCTGGCAGCGATCATCTTGGGGTTAGCGCGCTCTTTGGGCGTCATGGACAAGATGATGGCTTCCTGGCG
>JBCCDR010000006.1:0-20903 GCA_039030675.1 Pseudomonadota bacterium
CGTCGGAGCATAAAAAAGCAGTTACCGCAGCCATTTCTTCGGAAGTACCGACTCTACCCATTGGTATATGATAGTCGCCGGTGGCCTGATCCGTGCGGCTGAGCGCATGGGCGATGTGGCGGTCGGACTTATAGTAGCCGTTCGACGCGCCAACGCCTTCAAGCCAGGCAGCGGCATTGTGCTTTTTATGGGAGAGCTCAACAGCCGTGCGCACGGCGCCGCGGCCCCAAATCAACCAAATCGCCCAGATGAGGGCAATCACCACGCCGTTAAAGGCGATGAAATAGGGATGGTAGAAGGACGTGAGGATGAAGCCGACAGCCGCCTGAAGCAGGATTGTGAACGCGCCGATCACCAAGATGGGGATATTGCGCTGAACCGTGACGATGTCGAAATAGCGATTGAACAGCGGTGCACGTCCATCGTCAGAGAAGAACGGATTTTGCGCATAGATGGAAATGAGCGCGATTTCAGAGACCATACGGGCATAAAAGCGCCGCCCAAAGATCTCCATCAAATGGACCCGCAGCGCGTAGAGCAGGCCAGAGGCTAGCAGCAGGCCGAAGAGCGTCATAGACAACACAATGAGCGGGCCGGCAAGACCTGTAAAGGCAACCGTATTGATCAGCATTTGGACGGAAATGGGCGTTGCCAGAGACAGCAGCGAGATGCCGACACCATAGATGATGCCAAGCATCAAAAAGCCGCGTTCAGGCTTCAAAAACTTGAAAAATAAGCTCAGGACTTGCCCGACCGTCAGCTTTGGCGCATCCATTCCGCGTACTCATTCCTTATCGTTGTCTGATACAGCGCGTGTTGCACTGCACAGTACTGCACATTCGACATAGCCTTTATCACCGCACCTTCAATGGCTAAGGCGTTAAAACACTATACTATCTGTAGTACGTTTCCATAAATCGAAACTATCACAGTGTAAATAGTGATGGTATTCATCAATCATTAAGGCTGGCAAAATGTCTCTGACCAGACCCAGCGCTTGACCTCATCGATGATGCTGTGCAGACAGCGGGGCGATTGCACAAGGGCACCACGCGCAGCATGTCAGAGACTCTCACCGACCGATTTCGGCAGGCCATGCGCCGTGCGCCTGGCAGTGTGTACATTCTTGCCACTGCCCATAATGGCCTGCGTGGGGGCATGACGGCTACGGCCGTGACGTCTTTGAGTTTTGAGCCCCTTTCTATGCTCGCTTGTGTGCACACGTCTGCGTCGTGCTACGGGCTTTTGCAGGAGGCTGGCCGCTTCAGCTTATCGCTGCTTCCGCCAGAAACCCAAGATGTCGCGATTGCCTTCTCAACGCTCGCGGACGCTGAAGAGCGCTTTCAGGTCGGCGATTGGACAGAGCGCGATGGTTTGCCGGTTCTTGCCAGCGCGGTGGCGACCATCACCTTGTCGACCATTTCAACGCACCGCGCAGGCACTCATACTATCTTCATTGGGGATGTGGGCAGTGTCGATCTCCAAGACGCTGGGCCAGCCTTGCTTTACGGTGAAGGGGCCTTCGGCGCATTCCAAGCCTGATCGCCCGGGTCAGTTGATTGTTAAAAACAAGGCCGCATCACTCGGACCATCATGGCGAATTTCTATCCGATAGCGTGCCGTGAACAACGGCACCCATTCGCAGCTGGTCAGCTTTTCGCCTTGGCTCTCACAGATGATATCCCCATTGCTTGAGCGGATGGTCAAGGAGGATGTGACGCCGTCTTCCACCGTAGTTGTTGAAACGACCGCGTTCTGCCCCGCTAGAAACAGCTGCTCAAGCTCAAAGGCCGCTCCTGCTTTCAGGGAAAGACGCTGGTAGGTCGGGCCAAGCAGCCGCCCGCGAAACGGCGGATAGGCACCGAGTTGCTCTTGCGCTAGGGCTCGCCACGTCTCCACAGGGTCTTCGCTTTCGCTCTGCGGGCGCGCGCCGGCTTGCTCAAGCGCGCGCACGATTTGCGCCAGCTCTGCCAGATTGGGCGGAGACGTACTAGCTGCCGCTTCCCCTTGTGCCAGTAGTGTCGCCACATATTGGTTGGATCGGCCATCTTGAGACGGTTGCTGTGCGCCTGTGGCTGACGGCTGCGTGCAGCCTGCCGGCAGCGCGATGGCCGCGATGCACATGATCGCCAAGAGAATGCGGTTTCGGCCCAGCCCTGCCTGCAACACGGATAGATACCCCCAAATAGTCCGCTACGGCGCTGTAATTGCAAGATTTCTATGTTCCTACAAGAGCTGGAATATGACAAAATATGTTATGTCTTGTTGGGGAATAGGGGACGGGCAGGTGCGACCTTTGGTTCAGCATAGTCTCGCCGTTTCAGCGCTATTGCTGTTTGCTGTGCTGCAAGATCTGGGCGCTCACGCCTCTTCAGGGGATGCAGCGCGTGCCTCTTTTGACGCCATGGTGGCGCGGGACCGTTTTGGCAAGCCAAGCACAGAGCTTGATGCATGGGAGGCCTATAAAGAACACGCCTTCGATAAGCCAGACACAACAGCTGCCATTAAGGCGCGCATTGAGATGCGTGTTGGCATCGCCTTTTTCTATACCAACGCCTACGAGACCGCTCTCTCGACCCTCGCGCGCGCTGAAACGCTTGCCCAGGCAGCACCAGCGCTTGATACTGCTTTTTGGGCTGAGCTACGGGCCTATCAGGCTTTAACGCTGACGGATTTAAAGCGCTTTGATGCGGCAAGCGCCATGGTCTTGGATGCCTTGGACGCCGCCAAAGTCAATCCAGACGCGGCGCTGACGCCGGCGCCAACATGGTTGTCGGCGCTCACTTTGAATGTGGCTGGCTACCATGCTTTCAAAGCAGGGGCCTTGGAGAAAGCGCGCGATTTGATGTGCCGGGCGGCCGAGGATGCGCGCAAGGTTTTGCCGCTATCGGACCCGCTGTTGCACTTAAACGCAAACAACTGCGGCGTTTTCCTCTATTTTTTAGATGACCCACGCGCTGTCGATACGCTTGAAGAGGCCTCAACGCGTTCGCTGGCACACTTGCCGGCCGACCACCCCATTGTGGGCCAAGCCCTCAACAGCACCTATGCCGTCTCCTATCGCTTGGGGCGCTATCCTGAAGCCGAGGCTTTAGCGCGGACGCATATGCAGCTGGAAATCCAGCTGCGCAGCGCGGACAACAACCGGGTGTATGACCCGGCTTCCATGCTCAGCAAAGCGCTTGCCGCGCAAGGCCGCTTTGAAGAGGCGGCGAAGGTGCAAGCCCAGGTCATTGACCTGGCGGACCGGATGAAAGGGGCTGGCGATTTTCGCGCCGGCGGGACAGCCCGTTTGCTGCTTGCCAAGCTATTGGACCAACTCAGGCGCTATGACCGTAGCCAGCCCCTCTATCTTGAAGCGCTGCAGCGCTATGAAGCGGATTTCTCAAAAACCCATAAAAACTATGCGCTCGCGCAGATTGCCTACGGCGTTCATCTAGCGCGGACGGGCGCTCTGGACGACGCGCTGCGTGTCGCCAGGGATGGGCAGCAAGCGCTGGCGAAAGTGCTCGGCCCTCATCATCTCGAGCGCCTCATTGCCGAGCTAGACTACGCGGTCTTGTCAGCCCGGGCTGGCAAAACGCGGCCGGCCCTCAAGATTGCCCGCGACGGTCAATCAGCACTCACTGACCAGCTTAAGGCGCTCGCCCAGGGCCGCGCGGCGCGGATATCGACCTCGCTTGTGTTGTCCCGTGGTTTTACTCGTGTCGTGGAAATCGCGTTGAGTGCGCAAGACACGGGCCTGGCCCTAGAGGCAATTCAGCTTGCCTCCGCGTCAGAACTCGCGCTTGCAACGGCCCAGATGCGGGCGCAAGCCTCCCTCAAAGACGAAGGCCTTGGCGTACTGACAGAGCGGTTGCGCAGCGCCCGGCTTGCCCAGCAAGACGCGCAGCAAGCCCTGGATGAAGGGTTGCTCAAACGAGACACGTCACAACAGGTCGCGCCATTAGCCGCTGCGCTGCGGACGGCCAAAGCGGCGACGCAGGCCCTGGAGGCGGAGCTCAAACAGACGTTTCCGCGCTATGGGCAGCTTGGGGTGTTCGAGCCGGTGTCCCAACGGGATGTCCTGCGCACGCTGGGCCCCAACAAAGCTCTCGTCATTCCGCTCGAGAGCTTTGACCGTGTTTTCACGGTTTTTGTGACGCAGGAGGGCGTTAGCTGGGCGCGGTCTGATATCAGTCCGCACGCGGTTCGCAACGCTATTGAGACGGTTATGGACGTGGTGCGGCGTCCTAATTCCAAGCCAGACAGTGCTGGCCGCCCGGCGCACCGCGTGTTTGAAGCGGTTTTCCCTGGCAAAAGCTATCAGGCCCTCGCTGGCCAGAAGGACTTTCTGTTTCTCGCCAGCGGCCCGCTTGCCAAGATGCCGCCTGCGCTTTTGGCCGTGCGGGCCAATGCTGGTCGTCCGACATGGTTGATTGAGGAGCGGTCGGGTGCCCTTCGCTCCACCTTTCAAGGGCTGGACCAGCTCGATGCGCCCTCAAAGAACACCCGCTTTGTGGGTCTAGGCGCGCCAGCGTTGCGAGGGAAATCGGGCAAGCAGGTCAAGCTTGCGCAGCTCTTCCGCGGCGGCATTGTCGATGCATCATCTGTTGAGCAAATGCCCGCTTTGCCAGGGGCGGAAGCCGAGCTAGCGGCGATGCAAAGTGCGTTCACAGATGCGCGCTCGCTGGTTGTCACGGGCAAGGCCTTCACCCAAAAGCGTATCAGCGAAATCGACTTCTCAGGCACGGCCGTCGTGGCCTTTGCAACGCACGGCCTGACCAGCCAGGAAATCACAGGCTTGACTGAGCCAGCCTTGGTGCTCACGCCAACGCCGGGCGCGCCGGGAGAGCAGAGCCTCCTTACCGCGAGCGAAATCGCCGCGCTGACGATGCCGGTCGATTGGGTGATTTTATCAGCCTGTAACAGCGGGCAGGGCCGCACATTGGCCGCGCCCATGTATTCTGGGCTTGCCAAGGCCTTTCGCCTGGCTGGCGCGAAAACCCTGCTGCTATCCCATTGGCCCGTGCGCGATGATGCGGCGGCCTTTTTAAGCACGCGAACGGTCAAATTAGCCCAGAACGGCGCCAATAAGGCTGATGCATTGCGGCGCGCGCAACTCGCCCTTATGAACGATAGAGCCATTCCCGGCAGCGCTCATCCTGCGCTGTGGGCCCCCTTCGTGCTGATCGCGAACTAGGGTCTATGCAGGGAAAACAGCGCGCCGCTGTTGCTGTCTAAACAGTCCAGCGCGAGTCCGTGGCGTTCTGCAATGGCGCGCGCCAAAGCCAGCCCCAGCCCATGGCCGCCTGTGCCTTTGCGCGTGGTTTGAGCCGCTTCGCTTCGGCTTTGCTGCGTGCGCTCAAAGCGGTTGAAGATGCGCTCGCGCTCCTCCTTTGGAATGCCAGGGCCGCTGTCTTGTACGGTGAGAACCGGGCCTTCCCGCAGAGACAGCTGGACCTTGCCGTCTGGCCCGCAGTATTTAAACGCGTTGTCGAGCAAATTCGTGATGAGCCGGGTGAGCTGCATCTTCTCCCCGCGCAGCGTGATGCCGTCCTCAATGTCGACACTAAAGCCAAAGCCCATGTCCTCAGCGGTGTCCTCATATAGCTCTGCCACTTCGCGCACGAGCGCTGAAAAATCCAGGGGCTCAAGCCCGATCAGCGACCCCGCATGCGCCTCCTGCGCGGCGATGTCCAAGAGGGATTCCAGCATGGCGACGATGTATTTGATGTGTTGGCGCGCTTGGCTGATCTCCCCCGCCAGCGATGAGCCTTCTGTTTGTTTTACGATAGCGAGCAGGCGGGTATCGAGGTGCATCAAAGGCGTGCGGATCTCATGGGCTGTATGATCGGTCACATTGCGGTGGTCGGTCATCAGCTTGTTGATGCGCTCAAGCATGACATTTGTGTGTTTGGTGAGCTCATCAATTTCGTCTGCTTTGGTGCTGGGCTGTGCCCGCGCAGTGAGCGTGCCCGTCCCGATGAGCCGGAAGGTGGTGTTGATGGCATCAATGCGTTTGCGGGTGCGCGCGGCAAAGCCCAGGCCAAAGGCGACGGCCACGGCGACAACAGCAAGCCCAGCAGCACCAAAGCCCAGCGTCACGCGGTTCAATAGCTGCTGTGTGCGGGCCATGCTGCGTCCGACGACCAGCTTTAAAGTGGGCGCGATTTGTGTCGCGCGGGCGAGAATGGGGGCGGCTCCCTCAAGCGCGATCTGACCGACCTCACTATTCTCAGCGGACAGCAGCGGCCAGGTGGTCAGGTTCCCAACTAAGTTTTCCCCGGACGCATTGGCCAGCAAATAAAAGTCCTGATCGCGCTGGCTTGCCAGCAGGGCAGTGCGATCTTTCAAGCGGGCGATCAACTCATCCTCGCCGCTGCTTGCGTAGAGATCGACGAGGCCAGCTAAGTCGCTATCGATAGACTGCAGCAAGACCGCGTGCGCATGGTTGCTCACAATCGTCCGGGTCACCGCATAGAGAGCGAACACGCAAAGCGCAGCGATCACGGCTATCCAAAGACCAAGAGCCGTGAAGGACGAGCGCCGCGCGCGTTGCACGTCTCCTGGTGCGCTGTCAGCCGGCATTGAGGCGATATCCTGTGCTCCATATGGTCTCCAGGACAGGCGTATCGAACCCCTCTTCGAGTTTCCTCCGCAGGCGCCCGATGTTCACGTCAATCACATTTGTTTGCGGGTCAAAACTCAAATTCCACACGTCCCGCAGCAGCATCTCCCGGGTGACGATTTCGCCCGCGTTTTGCATGAAATAGTGCAGCAGTTTAAATTCTTTAGGGCTTAAGGAAATGTGCTTGCCTTGGCGGTGCACGGTGCGGGCTTTCACATGGCATTCGATATCGCCGTACAGTAGCACCGCGCCTTCATCAGGCCGGCGCGCGCGGCGATGCAGGGCGCGAATGCGGGCGATCAACTCTTCTGGCTCAAAGGGCTTGCTGAGATAATCGTCGACGCCGGCATCAAGACCTTCCACCCGGTTTTCCGAGCGGCCCAGCGCTGACAGCATCAAGATTGGCGTGGTGAGCCCGGCTGCCCTCATGCGCTTGACGATCTCCATGCCATCCAAATTCGGCAGCATCCGATCGAGCAGGATGACGTCAAAGTCCTCAGAGCTTGCCAGCAGCAGTCCCTCTTGGCCGTCTGCCGTCCAGGTGAGCGTTATGTTTTGGCTAGAGAGGAGGTCAGAGATGTTGGTGGCAGTCTCGCTGTCATCTTCAACCAACAAACAGTCCAGGGCAGGGGCCATGGGTGTTTTATCCCTCTCTTATCGTCAAGCCACCCTCAGCCAAAACCGCAGCAAGCGTCAATATGGCAGCGCGCGCTCTATTTTTTCGGCAAGGTTTTGACTTTTGTTTCCAGCGCCTGTTGCGGCTCGACCAGCGGCTGCAGCGCTTGGGTGACTTCCAGGTATGCGCCCGAGGCTTGGCCCAGTTGGTCCAGGCTTTGCTGTGATGGCGCGACATTGCCTCCGCTGCCGCCTAACAGCTGGCCAGCCATATTGCTCATGCCAGCACCGGAGAGACCGCCCAGGCCAGCAAGTGCGCCTAGGCGATGCATGCCAGCAATCTGCGACGCGGCCGCGGTGTTGCCGCTATAATAGGCTTTGTTGAAGGCGTCCGTGTTGAGCGCCGCAGCGCTGCTGCCGTATTTGGCGCACCAGTCTGCCATGCCGAGGGAGGGCGGGCTGCAATAGCTAGCGGTGTTGCTGTAATATTGGCTGACATTCATGCCCTGCGTCTCGCCGCCAAGCGCTTCGCCAAAAGCATTGCCATTGTTGCGCGCTTGATTGAGCGCGGCCATGAGCAGGTCGCCTGTGGCTTTGCTGCCCATTTGGATTTCTTTCAGCGGCTTTTTCGCCTTTTTGCTTTTGAGCGACCCGTCGGCCACTTGCTGTGCGAGCGCGTCATAAGCCGCATCATAGCATTGCTGCGCCTCGGCAATCGCTGCTTGCGCTTGGCCAAGTTTAGCAGCTTCATCGCTCATCTGGCCGGAATAGGCGGCCCAGCGGTCCGTTGGCTCGGGGTGCTGCTCGACCATGCTTTGCGACAGGCTGGCAGCGCTTTGGATGTATCCTCCATAAACCTGGACTTTTTGAGCGACGCTGGCCGCCTTGCCGAGCCCGCCAAAGCCGCCAAACATGCCAGCGGCTTTGCCCAGACCGCCGAGCACCTTCTTCGCACCTTCGCCTTTGGGGCGGTCCACAAGCGTGTCTGCATCAGCTACTGGCGCATAGCAGTCTGGGTAGTATTTGGCTTTAAACGCCTGTGCCTCGCCAACCTGTATGGTCAATGCAGCCGCGCTGACCGCTAAAAGAGTCTTCGTGATGTGAAGTGCCCGGCCCATGCTATCCTCCATGCCGCCCATGTCATGGCCGCTATATGCTTATGGCGATTGGAGAATTTCAAATTACAAAGGCTGTTAGAGAGCCTTAAGAGGGGCATTTGGTGTGCTGGTCAGCGTAAAACCGCGCTGCAGTAAATTGAAGTCATTCTAATATTCTGTTTTTTAGAACATAAAATCCAAAACAATATATTTTTGTTTTTCCGGTTATCGCCCTATCTGGCACAGCACGTCCCCGTTGGAGAGAAACTGTGCCCCTTGATATTGCCGCCGCAGGCGTGCCGCTTGTCTTCTTGCTTGCGGGCCTGTCTGGTCTGTCATCCAAAACCAAGCGCTCTTATGTGCCGCTCACACTTCCTTATGCCGGTATTGTGGCATTTGTCATCGCCCTTGGTGTCGCCATTCTTGCCGCTGTCGAGGCACTGGGCGGCACCGAGCGGGCGGTGATTGATGCTGCCAATCCCATCTTGCTGGTTGATGTGGTGAGCATCTCGATGGTGTTGCTGGTGAGTTTCATCGGCGCAATCGTGCTGAGATATGCGCGCACCTATCTCGATGGCGAGGCGCGGCAGGACCAGTTTCTAGGCTGGATTAGCATGACGCTGGCTGCCGTGACGTTTTTGGTGATGTCGGGCAATACCATACAGTTCTTGATTGCCTGGATTCTCACCAGCCTGTCTCTGCATAAGCTGCTGCTGTTTTATCCCGAGCGCATGGCCGCCCAGCGTGCAGCGCGTAAAAAATACATTCTCGCGCGCACGGGCGATTTGGCTCTTTTATTTGCCGTGGTCCTGTTATGGGGCGCTTACAACAGTATCGATATTGCTACGATTACAGAGCTCGCCCGCGCAGGCGAGGGCGGCCGCCCAGCGGCCTTTGCGGCAATCATGCTTGCGATTGCAGCCCTGCTCAAGTCAGGCCAGTTTCCAACGCATAGCTGGCTGACCGAAATTATGGATACCCCGACGCCGACGTCTGCGTTGCTCCATGCCGGCGTAATTAATGGCGGCGGGTTCTTGCTCATTCGCTTCGCTGACGTTTTGCTGCAATCGCCCGGCACCATGGCTGTCATCGCCATGGTCGGCGGGTTTACGGCCCTGTTTGGCTCCATCGTGATGCTTACCCAACCTGCCGTGAAAACTTCCCTTGCTTGGTCCACCGTGGCGCAAATGGGTTTTTTGATTATGCAGTGCGGCCTGGGTCTCTTTTCTCTCGCAATGCTGCACATTGTGGCGCACTCGCTTTATAAGGCGCATGCCTTTCTCGCATCAGGCGGGGCTGTGCAACGCATTGCGACCATCCGCCGGCCAGGGCCTGTGGCTATCCCCAATGTGCGCACGGTGCTCTTGTCCTTCTTCGTTGCGCTTGGCATCTATTCGGCGCTGTCGATTGTCTTCGGCGTCACGGCTGAATCGCCCCAATCTGTCGCTTTAGGCGCCATCTTAATTTTCGGTGTGGCCTATTTGTTGACGCAAGGCATGGCTGCCGATGCGCCCAAGCCGTTGGCGCGGCAGCTCATCATCACGTCGGTCATCACCTCGCTCAGCTACTTCCTGCTCCATAAGGGCGCCATGTGGCTGACCGCGGGTACTCTGCCTGAGGCGCCTGCGCCTGGCGGGCTGGAATGGGCGCTGATTTTGATTGCGGTGGCGAGCTTTGGCGCCGTGGCCTTCGCGCAGGCGCTGTTCCCGCTGTGGGCGTATCACCCGGCAGCTGGTGGTTTTCGCGTCCATGTCTCCAACGGCTTTTACATCAACGCGCTGTTTGCGCGCGCGATCGGCAGCTGGAAGGCTGCCTCTCCGGTATCGAATGAAAGGGTCTCGTCATGAGCACAAGCAAAACGACACGCGAGAGTTTGCCTGCCGCTTTGACGCGCATTGCCGGCGAGGCTGGGGCCTCTATTCCGCCTGCATGGCCGCTTGCTGCGACCGTGGCGGTTAACCCCTTCCTCGGTCAGGCGGAAGAAAGCCTGGCGACGGCCTCGCACCGCTTAGCGCGGGCCACCGGTGTGACCGCGACCATGGACAGGTCTTGGTACCGCGATAAACTGGCCAGCGGCGCTGTTACGGATGAAGATATCGCGGATGCGCTCAAAACAGCGCCCGGTGCCCTAGAGGCAAAAACGCCAGCGGGTGTACGCCAGGCCATTGCCGATGACGCCGAGCCCGTTAGCGCGCTGCCGACTATTGCCGATCTTGCAGCCCAAGCGTCCGGCATTGATTGGCCTGCCATCATTGCCGACCGGATTACAGCATGGGCAGGCTCTTATTTCGATGAAGGCCAGGCCTTTTGGACCATGCCGCAAGGCAAAAGCGTGTACGCCAGCTGGCGCTCTTATGCGCTGCATGATTTGACGTCTGAAATTGTTGGCCTGCAGGGCTTTGCCGCGCACATGTCGCGCGCGCCAGACCAAGCGAGGGACATGTTTATCCGGGCCTCCAAGACGCTTGGCTTGGATCGCAACCAAGCGCCCAGCTATTTCCACCAGCTGCTCATGTCGCTGGGCGGCTGGGGGCAGTACGCGCGCTATAAACTCTGGCAGTCTGATTTGGCTGGCGACAGCAATGACATCATGCTCGATATGTTGGCCATCCGTATCGCTTGGGAAGAGGCGTTGTTCCTGCAATATGAGGACGGAATTAAGGCGGCTTGGAAGGACGCCAAAGCTGGCCACGGCGCTGACATGGAAGCCAGCCAGGCGCAGCTGCTGGATGCTCTTTTGCAAGAGGCATGCGAGCGCGCTGAGCAGCGCCGCGTTGCTGGTATTATGGCGCAGAACGTACCCCAAGCCGCGCCCGCGCCTGCAAACGAGCGTCCCGCCATGCAGCTCGCGCTGTGTATCGATGTGCGCTCTGAAGTGTTCCGGCGCGCTCTGGAAAGCTTGGATGCAAGCATTGAAACGCTGGGCTTTGCCGGCTTTTTCGGCCTGACCATCTCGCACAAACGCTTCGCCTCCGACGTGGAAGAGCATCGCTTGCCCGTGCTCTTAAACGCTGGTCTGTCCAGTGTCTCTGGCTGCTCTCATGACCATGAGGAGGACTTGTCCCAGCGCTATAAAGACCGCGCGGTCCGCGCGTGGGGCCGCTTCAAACTTGCCGCGGTGTCCACCTTCGCGTTCGTTGAAGCGGCTGGTCCCATGTACATCTCTAAGCTGCTGCGCGATGCCTTTGGCTTTGCCGAAGCGAAAAAAGCGGCAGACCCAGCGCCTCAACTGACAACGCAGCTCTCGCCAAGCGAAGCGGTGGATGCGGCTGAAACCATCCTTAATGCCATGTCGCTCACGGATGGATTTGGCCGCCTGGTCATCCTCGCAGGGCACGGCGCGCATGTGGAAAATAACCCGCATGAAAGCGCCCTTCAATGCGGGGCCTGCGGCGGCTATTCAGGCGAGGCCAATGCCCGCCTCCTCGCGCAGCTACTCAACAATGCCGACGTGCGCACCGCGCTGGAAGCACGCGGCATTCATGTGCCCGCTGACACGCTGTTCCTTGGCGGTCTGCACAGTACCACCACTGATAAGGTCGAGCTGTTCATTGATGGTCATGACATCAGCCAGCACGGCGTTGATATCAAACAAGTCAAAGCCTGGCTCGCCGAAGCGGGCAAACTTACGCGCATAGAGCGGGCCATGCGCTTGCCTGGCGCCAATAACCAGAACGACGTGCGTGCGCGCAGCCGGGATTGGTCGCAGGTTCGGCCCGAATGGGGCCTGGCTGGCTGCAGTGCTTTCATCGCCGCCCCGCGCGCGCGGACCCGCGGTAAAGACCTCGGCGGGCGCTCCTTCCTGCACAATTACACATGGCAGCAAGACAAGGATTTCTCCGTCCTAGAGCTGATTATGACTGCGCCTGTCGTCGTGGGCAGCTGGATTAGCCTGCAATATTTTGGCTCCGTCACAGCGCCTGAGATTTTCGGCGGCGGCAACAAGTTACTGCATAATGTGATTGGCGGCCTTGGCGTCCTTGAAGGCAACACCGGCCCCATGCGCGCTGGGCTGCCATGGCAGTCCGTCCATGATGGTGACAAGCTGATGCATGACCCGCTGCGGCTCACCGTGGCCATTGAAGCGCCCTGCGAAGCCATGAGCGATATTTTAGAGCGGCACCCGGGCGTGCGCGCGTTGTTTGACAACCGCTGGCTCCATCTCATTGCGCTCGATGACAAAGGACAGTTCTCGCGGCGCTATGTGGGCAATCTCCATTGGGAGGCCTTTGACTCAGAAAAGACGCCGCACTCTGCAGAGCCTGCTATTGCTGAGGCTTAGGCTCTGCCCCTTCAGCGCTTTCGATGAGTTTTTTCACGACTGGATTTGGAAAGCGGCGCGTGCGTGTGATGGCGTAAAAGCGTTCATGCAGCGTTGGGACGGCCGCTAGCTCTTGCAGCTCCCCGGAGGCTAACTCATCCCGCACGACGATCGGCGGCAGAATAGCCAGGCCCGCACCGGAGCGTGTTAACAGCCGCAGCATGGCCATATCATCGGCCTCAATCACCGTGCTCGTCATCACATCCATGGACTCGATGAGCGCATCGAAGTCCTTGCGGATACTGCTTTCGCTTGCGGGAAGAATAAGCGGGTTTTGGCTGATCAGCTCTGGAAAACTCTTTCCCGCATAGGCTTTGCCGCTTGTTCCAATCAAGCTGATGGGTTGGTCATCGATCAGCTTGGCAAACCAGTTGGAGTTGGTGTCCCTGTGCGGCAATCGGTTGGTCAGCACCACATCCAAATCATGCGTTTCAATGCCGATGAGCAGCTCCTGCAAGCGCCCTGAGTAAACGGCAAGATGCACGTCAGGATCGCCGAGCACCGGCTCTAGAAACGAGAGCTGAAAATTGCGCGATAAGTTGAGGTTTGCGCCCACCCTTACTGACAAGCGCTGCTTGCCCGGCGTTCCGCGCAAGCTGGCAACCAGTTCTTCCCCAAGAGAAAAGACAGCATCGGCATGTTCCAGTGCGATATGGCCAGCCTCTGTGAGGTGCATTTTGCGGCCGCGTCGCTCAAACAAATCATGGCCTAATTGATGTTCCAGCGTTTGGATCTGGGTGGAGAGGGCCGATTGGGACACATTCAGCCGCGCAGCTGCCCGGGTTAAATTCCCCTCATGCGCCACAGCCCAGAAATAGCGTAAGTGTTTGTAATTTATTTGCATTCGAGCCACTCCGCGATGTTGTCTCGCGCAAAGCCATATCATTTTTTCATCTAAAAAATCTAATGAAAGGGCGCCAATAGTACGTTTTATCGAATGAAGTTACTCGGGAAGGCTGAGCTCAAAGCGAAACCCAAGCGCGAGCACATCTGATTGCCCCGCGGCGGCTCCGGGGTTGATGATGTACTGAATGTCCGGCTGGAGGCGCAGCCAGGGCAGGAGCTGGGCGGAGTAGCTCACTTCGATGTTCACTTCTGGACCGCTCACTCCTGTAAGCGCGCGATGGTCAGCCGAAGGCCAAGCAGCGGCAATAGCGATGCCTGTGCGATCTTCCGGGCGTTTGGCGAGGGGGCCGGTATAGACAAGGCCTGTGCCTAGGAAGTGGTTTTGCCTGTTAAAGCGCCCTTCGCCGGTACCCAATCTCACAAAGCCATCAAGCCCGCGCCCTGCGCTGCTGGGATTGTCAATCAAGCGATGCTGCGCGCGCACATACCACCCGGCATTGCCGCGCCCGACCTGCCCCGTCAGATCAGCTGTGCGGGTGCTATAGCGCCAGTGTCCGGCGAGGATTTTGCCTTCTGGCAAGGGGATTTCCATCTCGCCAATGGCAAACACCCCATCGCCATCACCCAATTGAACAGAGGTGCGGGCCAGCCTGTCTGGGTCGCCGGGGACGCCGTCAAGAATGGCGAGGCGCGCTGTCCAACCATTGGCAAAGCGATGCGCAAAGCGCGCGCCCAGGCTTGTCGTCGGGAAAATGGAGGGCCCGTTGACGCCGGAGTTGCCAAGCACCGTCCCAGTGCCATGGGCCGCGTTGATGAACAGCGTTGCCGGCTCCAAGATGTCAAACTCAGAATCCACGCTGTAAAGGCCGATGCGCAGGGATGTGCCGGGCCCAAAGCTTTGCTGAATCCACGCATCATAAAGCCGGGCGGCTTCAACGCCGGTTTCAATGTCTGAGACCAATTGCAGGTCGCCGGCGATGTCTGAGAAAAGCGTTCCGTTGTTATAAAGCCCGGAGATAAAAACGCTGGCGCCGCGCCATCCTATGGCCTGCTCCAGGTCAAAGCCCGCGGTCACAAAAAGGTGGTCGAGATAGCGCGCGTCCTTGCTGGCGCCGCCGCTGGCGGCAACCCAGGTCTCGCCGATATAGCTTGCGCTGAAAGACACACTGTCTTCACTCGCCTGCAATGGCGCGGCCGCGATGGTGAGCAGCGCGCACCCCCCAAGGGCCATGGCTGCCAGACGGACAAAAGAGAGCATTGACGCGTTTGGTACCTATTGATGTGCATGAAAGCAAGGCGCGCGCCTATAGCAAGCTTGGCGGCTCTATGCATTAAAATACAAAAGTGTTTTTCATTTAGGAATTTGCGCTTTTCCCCGAAACCTATAATATTTCAAAATTTTGGGGAGAGTGACGTGCCCATTGCTGACATCATAGCCAAGCATGCTCAAAAGGAAGGCGCCTTGCTGCCCATCTTGAATGATGTGCAAGCGCAGTATGGCCATATCAGCGATGCCGCCATTCGTGACATCGCAGCGCAGCTCAACCTCACGCGGGCCGAGGTCTATGGCGTCGTCAGCTTTTATCACGATTATCTCCGCACGCCGGCTGAGCATCCTGTCATCAAGCTGTGCGGGGCCGAAGCGTGCCAAGCGCGCGGGGTAAAGGCCTTGGCTGAGCACGCCATTGCCGCCGCTGATAACAAAGCTGAGATTGAGACCGTCTATTGCCTTGGGCTCTGTTCGGCAGGGCCGGCCGCCATGATTGGCACGGATGTCTATGTGCGCTTGGATGAGGCGAAGATGGACGCGCTCATCAAGCAGGTGGCTCCATGATCATTAAGGTCTCTGATGATGCGTTGGCCATTGCCTGCGGCGCTGATGCCGTGGCGGCCGCGCTGGCGCGAAAGCTGCCCGATGCGCAGATCCAGCGCGTTTCCTCTTGGGGCATGCACTGGCTTGAGCCGTTGGTAGAGATTGACGGCAAAGGCTATGGACCCGTCGCAGTGGAAGATGTGGAGCGCTTTGACGATTGGCCCGGCTCAGACCTCAATATCGGTCTAATTGAAGAGCACCCTTTCATCCGCAGCCAGCAGCGTTTGACCTTTGCACGCGCTGGCAAAACCCAGCCCTTATCACTGGAAGACTATGCCGGCAGTGGCGGCTGGGCTGGCCTTGAGGCTGCAAAAGCCATGGCGCCGGCTGCCATTGTGGAAGAGGTGCTCGCCTCAGGTCTGCGCGGCCGCGGCGGCGCTGGGTTCCCCGCTGGCATTAAGTGGCGCACTGTCGCTGAGGCGGAGGGCTCCCAAAAATACATCGTCGTGAATGCTGACGAGGGCGACAGCGGCACCTTTGCGGACAGGATGCTCATGGAGGGCGACCCGTTTTGCCTGCTGGAAGGCATGGCCATTGCAGGCCGCGCGGTGGGCGCAAGCAAGGGTTATATTTACGTCCGCTCAGAATACCCCCACGCCATTGCCAAGCTGGAAGCTGCCATTGCGTTATGCCGCGATATCCTTGCGCCGTTTGACGCGGAAGTGCGCGTGGGTGCTGGCAGCTATGTCTGCGGTGAAGAGACAAGCTTGCTCAATTCGCTCGAAGGCAAGCGCGGCGAGGTGCGTGCAAAGCCGCCGCTGCCAGCCCATGAGGGCCTTTTTGGCAAGCCAACGGTCGTCAACAATGTGCTCACGCTGGCCGCCGTGCCTTATATTCTGGCCAATGGCGGCAAAGCCTATGCCGATTATGGCATGGGCCGGTCGCGCGGCACGATGCCCATTCAGCTCGCTGGTAACATCAAATATAGCGGCCTGTATGAGACCGCGTTTGGCATCACGCTTGGCGAATTGATTCAAACTGTTGGAGGCGGCACCGCAACAGGCCGGCCCATCCGGGCCGTTCAGGTGGGCGGTCCGCTGGGCGCCTATTTCCCGCCTGCCTTGTTTGACACCCCGTTCGACTATGAGGCTTTTACCGATTCGGATGGCCTCATCGGGCATGGCGGTGTGGTCGTATTCGATGATACAGTCGACATGCTCGACCAAGCGCGCTTTGCCTTCGAATTCTGCGCGGCCGAAAGCTGCGGGAAGTGTACGCCGTGCCGTATCGGCTCCGTGCGCGGTGTCGAAACCATGGACCGTATCCGTGTAGGCTTAGGCCGCAGTCCAGACACCGTTGAAGCGCTACCGCAGATGCATAACGCGCGCAAAACCGGGCGCAGCGTGGCAGACGATATCGACCTCATCCGCGATTTGTCCGAAACGTTAAAGTTTGGCAGCTTGTGCGCGCTCGGCGGTTTTACGCCCTATCCCGTGATGAGCGCCATCGAGCATTTCCCTGAAGACTTTGGCATTGCGCCTCAACAAGAAGCAGCAGAGTAAAGCCATGACCTACCAGCCCCCCAAAGACTTCGGTACGCCTGAATCCAAGTCAGACGAACACGTCACGCTGACCATCGACGGCCAAGATGTCTCCGTCCCGGCCGGCACATCCATCATGCGTGCCGCCGCTGAGATGGGAACGGATATCCCCAAACTCTGCGCGACCGATATGGTCAACTCTTTTGGCTCCTGCCGCCTGTGCCTTGTGGAGATTGACGGCCGCCGCGGGACCCCCGCCAGCTGCACCATGCCGGCTGAAGAGGGCATGGTGGTCAAGACCCAAACCGAGCGCCTGAAAAAACTGCGCCGCGGAGTCATGGAGCTCTACATCTCCGACCATCCGCTTGACTGCCTGACCTGCTCTGCCAATGGCGATTGCGAGCTGCAAGACCAGGCCGCCAATGTGGGCCTGCGTGATGTGCGCTACGGCTATGAAGGCGACAATCACCTTGGGCTAGAGACGGATACGTCCAACCCCTATTTCGACTTTGACCCCAGCAAATGCATCGTCTGCAGTCGCTGCGTGCGCGCCTGTGATGAACAGCAAGGCACGTTGGCGCTCACCATCGATAGCCGCGGCTTTGCTTCCATGGTCTCCGCCGGCACGGGTGAGGATGACTTTTTCTCCTCTGAATGCGTCAGCTGCGGCGCCTGCGTACAGGCGTGCCCAACAGCGACGCTCCAAGAGAAGTCCGTCAAAGAGATCGGCAAGCCTGACAAGGCGGTTGTGACCACCTGCGCGTATTGCGGTGTGGGGTGCTCTTTTCGAGCGGAAATGCGCGGCGAGGAGCTGGTGCGCATGGTGCCCCATAAAGAAGGCAAGGCCAATCGTGGCCATAGCTGCGTGAAAGGGCGCTTTGCTTATGGCTATGCGCATCATGGCGAGCGCGTTTTAAACCCCATGATACGCACCAGCATCGACCAGCCGTGGCAGGAAGTGACCTGGGAAGAAGCCTTCGCGCACACCGCAAGTGAGCTGAAACGCATCCAAGCCAAATACGGCAAGCGCAGCGTGGGCGGCATCACATCCAGCCGCTGCACCAATGAAGAGACCTACTTGGTGCAAAAGCTCATCCGTCAGGGCTTTGGCAATAACAACGTGGATACCTGCGCGCGGGTCTGCCACTCGCCAACGGGCTATGGCCTCAAGACCACCTTCGGTACGTCCGCAGGCACGCAAGACTTTGACTCTGTGGAAGAGACCGACGTCATCTTGGTCATTGGCGCCAATCCGACGGACGGTCACCCCGTGTTTGCCAGCCGGATGAAGCGCCGGCTGCGTGGGCAAGATGGGCGCGACCCGGCTGGCCTCATCGTGGTTGATCCGCGCCAAATCGATTTGGTGAAAAGCCCGAACATCACTGCCGATCATCATCTGCAGCTGCGTCCTGGCACCAATGTGGCAGTGCTCACCGCGATGGCGCATGTCATCGTCACGGAAGGATTGACCGACGACGCGTTCATTAAAGAGCGCTGTGATGGCGACGCGTTCGCAGACTGGGCGGCCTTTGTCTCCGACGCCCGCAACAGCCCTGAAACGCTCGAAGCGGTCACCCAAGTGCCTGCTGACGCTTTAAGGCATGCTGCGCGCCTCTATGCGACAGGCGGCAATGCGGCCATCTATTATGGGCTTGGCGTGACAGAACACAGCCAAGGCTCATCGACGGTCATGGCCATTGCAAATCTCGCGATGGCGACCGGCAATATCGGCCGGCGCGGTGTCGGGGTGAACCCACTGCGCGGTCAAAACAATGTGCAAGGCGCCTGCGATATGGGGTCCTTCCCCCATGAGCTGCCGGGCTATCGCCATATCTCCGATGAGACGACGCGCCAGCAGTTTGAAGCGGAATGGGGCGCGCCTTTAGATAACCAGCCGGGCCTGCGCATTCCCAATATGCTCGATGCTGCTGTGGAAGGGGATTTCAAGGCCATCTACATCCAAGGCGAGGACATCTTGCAGTCCGACCCCAATACGCAGCATGTCGCTGCCGGGCTAGAGGCCATGGAATGCGTCATTGTCCATGATCTCTTCCTCAACGAGACGGCCAATTACGCCCATGTCTTTTTGCCTGGCTCGACCTTCTTAGAGAAGAATGGGACATTTACTAATGCCGAGCGCCGCATCCAGCCGGTGCGCAAGGTGATGGAACCGCTTAACGGCCTGGAAGATTGGCAAGTCACCCAGCGCCTGGCGCAAGAAATGGGCATCGATTGGACTTATGCGCACCCCAGCGACATCATGGATGAGATCGCGCGCTTAACGCCCACATTCGCCGGCGTGAGTTTTGAGCGGCTCGATGAAGAAGGCTCACTCCAATGGCCCGTCAATGACGCAGCGCCGGATGGGACGCCCATCATGCACATGGACGCGTTCGTCCGCGGCAAGGGCAAGTTCGTGGTGACGGACTATGTGCCCACCGATGAGAAGACCGGCCCGCGCTTCCCGCTGTATCTGACGACTGGGCGGATCTTGTCGCAATATAATGTGGGCGCGCAAACCAGACGCACTGAGAACACCCGCTGGCATGAGGAAGATGTGCTGGACATCCATCCGCATGACGCAGAAGTGCGCGGCATTGTCGATGGGGATTGGGTGAAGCTCGCCAGCCGGGTGGGCGAGACCACACTGCGTGCCAACGTGAGCGAGCGTATGGCGCCCGGCGTTGTCTACACCACCTTCCACCACCCCACGACGCAGGCCAATGTGGTCACGACGGATTTCTCTGATTGGGCCACAAACTGCCCAGAATATAAGGTGACAGCTGTCCAGGTCTCGCCATCCAATGGCCCCAGCGACTGGCAGCAGCGCTATGAAGACCAGGCTGAGCAGTCTCGCCGTGTCGGCGCCGTCACCGAGGCGGCTGAGTAGTGGAGGTTCTTGAACGCCATATCTATATGGCCAATCAAATCGCGCGCAATTTGCAGCATGAGCCTGACCCGCCTACCGCCGCGGCGGACCACATCAAGCTGTTCTGGAATGCGCGCATGCTCGACATGATGTACGCCCATCTGGATGCGGGCGGCGACGGGCTGGACGCGCCAGCCCGTGAAGCCCTCAATCAAGTGCGCGCCTCTTAAGCATGGCGTCTCGCAGCCAGCGCGTCAGCCGGATTGCGCCAAGCGGCGAGACCCATGCACTCGAGCGCGCCATCGCGATCGAAGCGCCAGTCGCCATTGAAATCAATGGGCTCGGCTATGCTGTGATGATGATGACGCCGCAGGATTTAGAGGATTTTGCGGTTGGCTTTTGTTTAAGCGAGCGCTTGATCACGCAGCCGGGCCTCATCGATTTTGTAGAGCCCGCGTCGACTGAAAACGGCATCGTCCTGCGCATTGGCCTCGATAAAAGCTGCAGCGCTGATTTAGAGGCGCGGGCGCGGCGCCGGGTGAGCGAAAGCAGCTGCGGCCTCTGCGGCATTGAGAATCTCGAGGCTGTGATGCAGCCGCTACCGCCAATTGCGCGGCCCGTCCGGCCATCACCAGAGGCCCTATTCTCAGCGCTTGAAGCACTCCAAGCGCATCAGCCTTTGAACCAGCAAACGGGCGGTGTGCACGCTGCGGCAGCTGTTTCATCCAAAGGCGACATCCGTCTCGTCCGCGAGGATGTGGGCCGCCACAACGCCTTTGATAAACTCATCGGCGCCATGGCCCGCGCTGGGCTGTCTTGGGAGGATGGCTTTACGCTGCTGTCGTCGCGCTGTTCTTATGAGCTGGTGGAGAAGGCCGTGATCGCTGGCTGTCCGGCTTTGGCGACGGTGTCGGTGGCCACATCCCTGGCCATTGATCGCGCCAAACAAGCCGGTTTGCCCCTCACCATGCTCACCCGGCATGATGCGCTTTTAAAAGTCGTTTAGACCCAGCATCGCCCGCCATTGACAAACTTCGCGCGCGCAAGGCTGGTTCACGCTTGACCTTGCTGCACCATGCTTCTATGTCACGCGGCTTATAGACAGCGCATTGTGAGGAAAGGCGTTACAGCAATGGCGAAAGCGAAGTTTGAGCGGAATAAGCCGCACTGCAACATTGGCACGATTGGTCA